>JBGPZR010000337.1:0-3221 GCA_041493845.1 Terriglobia bacterium
TGAGCATCGCGCAGGCTGCGCTCGGGGCGACCATCAAAGTGCCAACGCTCACGGGCGAAGAAGCGCTAGAAGTTCCGGAGGGAACGCAGTCGGGCCAAATCTTTCGCAAGAAGTCGAAGGGGCTGCCCAATCCACATGGCGGCCGCGGTGATCTCTACGTCAATATCCGCGTCGTGATTCCGTCGAAGCTGAGCAAGGAGCATCGCCGCCAGCTTGAACAGCTGGGGCAAACGATGAAGGTGGAAAATAAGCCTGAAGAGCGCTCCTCCAGTTTCTTCGACAAAGTGAAAGACATTTTCGGCTGAGTTGGTTCGTGCCGCCGGCGCCTGCCCTGAGCCTGCCGAATGGGTCTCGCCGGATCTCTGGTCTTTCGCCTCATCCGTTGCTTCACGACTTGGTCAGCGATCCTCGGTGGTTGCATTCATCCGCTTGGGCTAAAATCATCCGATGCGCCGCCGATTCTTCGTCGATCGTTTTGACGCCAACTCTGCCACACTCAGCGGCGACGCTGCCGAGCATCTCGGGCGCGTGTTGCGGGCTGAGCCGGGCCAGCTCTGCGAGTTGAGTGACGGGAATAGCGTGTGGCTCGGCCGCATCGAGCGCGTGACACTTTCGAAGCGCGGCCATAATCGCATCGAATTCTCTCTCGTCGAACACATCCCCGCGCGCGAACCCTGGCTGCACCTCCACCTGCTGATTGCCATCGTGAAATTCGACCGCTTTGAATGGTGCCTTGAAAAGGCGACCGAGCTGGGCGTCACCGAAATCGTCCCGTTGGCTGCAGCTCGCACCGATAAGCCGCTCGTCGCGGCAGCGGAGAAGCGGCATGCGCGCTGGGAGAAAATCGTCTTCGAATCTGCGCAACAGTCGCGTCGGCTCCGCCCACCGGCCTTGAGCGGCGAGCGGGCTGCCGTTCGTCCTGCCGACGCGTTCGCACAATCCGCGGCCGCGCTGAAAATTCTTTTTTCCGAGCGGCGCGAGGCGAAGCCGCTTCGTGACGTACTTCGCGGCACGAAGGGATCTTCGGTGGCCCTAGCTATCGGTCCCGAAGGCGGCTGGACGGACGACGAAACCGCTACTGCCCAAACTTCCGGTTTCATCGAGACTTCGCTCGGCGAAAATATTCTTCGCACCGAGACCGCCGTCCTCGCCGCTCTCGCAATCCTCCGCTTCGCCCTCGGCGCTGAATAGTCGAGCAGACGGGGCGGCACACGTCCCGGTCCGTAGGTGTAAATCTGTGTTCATCTGTGGTTAAGATTCCTGGCTCTGCCTGCCGCTTGGCGCGCCTCACCCTGCCATGATATAAATATTATGGAAACGCATGCTGGACATCTCCAATCCTGGCGCGCCACCTTCACCCGAAAACACACCGCTGCCGCAATTCCGGCGTGAATTGCGGAGTTGGACGCGCGATCTTGCCGTCGCGCTCGGCCTTGCGCTGGTGATCATCATTTTTCTCTATCAGCCAGTGAAGGTCGAGGGCACCAGCATGGCTCCGCTGCTCAGCGATCAGGAGCGCATCTTCATCAACAAGTTTGTGTATCGGTTTGAGCCCATCGAGCGCGGCGACGTGGTGGTCTTCTGGTATCCGCTTGACCGCTCGAAATCCTTTATCAAGCGGGTGGTGGCGCTGCCCGGCGAGACGGTGGAACTGCGCGCCGGCCGTCTCTATGTCAGCGGCAAGGAGCTGACGGAGTCCTACGTCCCGGCAAATTATCTCGACGGCGCGACCTATCCTCCGCTGACGATTCCGGCGGACAGCTTTTTCGTGATGGGCGACCACCGCGATAGCTCGAATGATTCGCGCGTATTCGGCCCGGTCGCGCGGCAATTCATCTACGGCAAGGCCGTCTTTGCCTACTGGCCCGTGGATCATTTCGGCTCGCTCACTTCCACTTCGACGGTAAACGCGGCGTCACGATGAACTCTTCTGGAGGACACACTGAACGAGGCCCCCGCAGTTCGCGCGATTCTTGCGCTCGAGGACGGGCGAGTCTTTAACGGTCGCGCGGCGGGAGCTCGCACCCGCCGTGGCGGCGAAGTCGTTTTTAATACCTCCCTCACCGGTTACCAGGAAGTTTTCACCGACCCCAGTTACACGGGGCAGATCGTGTGCCTCACTTATCCCCACATCGGCAACGTGGGCGCAAATCACGACGACGAGGAATCCGGCAAGCCTTGCATCGAAGCGCTGGTGGTGCGCGAATTTTCGCCGCTGGCGTCGAACTGGCGCTCCACCGAATCCGCGCAGCAATACCTCGAGCGCCACGGCGTGCCGGTGATCTGGGACCTGGATACACGCGCGTTGGTGCGGCATCTGCGCGAGGTTGGCGCGCTGCGGGGCGTTGTGTCGACCGATGGGACGCCTGCCGACAAATTAGTGGCCGAAGCGCGCGCGCTCCCCACCATGGCGGGCCTGGACCTCGCCAGCCGCGTCACCTGCGCAAAAAAATACGATTGGGCGCGCGGCTCGATTGATCTCGCCGCGCCGATCCTCGAGAAGCCGTCGGGTCGCGAGGGCGGGACGCGCTACCGCGTCATCGCCTACGATTTCGGCATTAAGCAGAACATCCTGCGGCTGCTCGCGGACCATGGCTGCGAAGTTACCGTCGTCCCGGCACAGACTTCCGCAGAGGATGTCCTGGCGCTCAAGCCGCACGGTGTTTTTCTTTCCAATGGCCCGGGCGATCCCGAGCCGATTGGCTATGCCATTCAAAATATTCGGAAGCTGCTCGGGCGCGTCCCGATTTTTGGGATTTGCCTCGGGCATCAGCTCTGCGGCTTGGCCCTTGGCGGCCGCACGTTCAAGTTGAAATTCGGCCACCACGGCTCGAATCACCCGGTGAAAAACCTTCTCACCGAGAAAGTGGAAATCACCGCGCAGAATCACGGTTTCTGCGTGGACCCGGATTCGCTGCCGTCGAGCGATGTCGAGATCACGCACCTGAATTTGAACGACCACACGAACGAGGGCCTCCGCCACCGCTCGCTGCCGCTCTTCAGCGTGCAGTATCACCCGGAGGCCTCGCCTGGCCCCCACGATGCGCGGTATTTGTTTGATGATTTCATGGCGCTGATGAAGGCAGGGGTGTGATGAGTGAAGTGGGGGACGGAAGGGCGAGGTTGAAACCCCGCCCTTCCACGTCCCAATAGACAATGCCGAAACGCACTGACATCAAGAAAATACTGATCATCGGCTCGGGGCCGATCATCATCGGGCA
>JBGPZR010000285.1:0-3761 GCA_041493845.1 Terriglobia bacterium
CCTGGTGAACAACGTGGGTGAATTCAATTGGAAGCCGGTGGTGGAGACGACACTCGAGGAATGGAAAGCAGTGTTTGAGTCAAATCTTTACAGTGTCCTCTACACGAGCAAGGCGGCGTTGCCTGCCATGCGCCGGCAGCACTGGGGACGCATCATTAATCTCGGCGCCGTGGGAGCCGAACGCGCATTTGGGCAAGGCACGATTTCGTCCTACGCGGCGGCGAAGGCTGCGGTCGTGTCGTTCTCGCGTTCGCTGGCGATTGAGGAAGCCAAGCACGGAATCACCGTCAACGTGATCAATCCTTCGAATATTGATGAGAAAGAGCTGACCATAGACGAGGCACGCCGCCTGCACGATTCGCGCTTTCCCATCGGGCGGCCGCCCTCGGCCGAAGATGTCTCGACGGCAGTGAAATTCTTCGCCTCCGATGCTGCCGATTACATTACCGGGCAGGTGCTGAATGTAAGCGGGGGATGGATGTTGTAGCGGTCGGCGCAATACTCTCAGTGCCACAGGATCCGATGAGTCTCTGCCGATGAAAATTCTTACAGCCGCGGAAACCAGAGAAGTGGACCGCTTGACAACCGAGCGCCACGGCATCCCGAGCCTTACGCTGATGGAGAATGCCGGAAAAAGTGTGGTGGCATTCATCAAGCAGCGATTTGCGAAATTGGGGCGGCGTCGCATCGTGATTCTCTGCGGGAAAGGGAACAACGGCGGCGATGGATTCGTCGTCGCGCGGCACCTGCTGGAGATGGGAGCAAGGTCTGCTGTGTATCTCTTTGCTGAGCCGGCGGAGGTGCGTGGGGATGCAGCGGTGAATTTGAAGCGCTGGCAGGATGCTGCGCGGGAATTGCGCATCGTTCGTGACGGAAATGAGTGGCAGGCAGCCAAAGCGGCGCTTGCTTCCGCGGACATTATCGTAGATGCGCTGCTGGGCACCGGCGTCCGCGGGCCCGTGGAAGGGCTGCTGCGCGAAGCAATCGAAGATGTAAACCGGCGGCGGCCGGAAGCGGCCGTCGTGGCGGTGGACATTCCTTCCGGCCTTTCGGCGGACACCGGCGAAACACAAGGTACAGCCGTTGTGGCGAACTATACGGTCACGTTCACGGCGCCCAAAATTGGCTTCTTCCTCGGGTCTGCGGCACAGCATATTGGCCAATTAATCGTGCGCGATATTAGCTCGCCGCCGGAATTAATCGAGGAGGTTGGCAAAGGCCATCTGCGCTGGCTCGAACCGCGCGAGCTCACTCAATTTGCGATTCCTCGCAGCGCGGCGGGGCACAAAGGGGATTACGGCCACGCGCTGATTGTCGCCGGGTCGGTGGGGAAAAGCGGCGCGGCTGTGCTTGCATCCTGGGCCGCGCTGCGGGTTGGGGCAGGACTTGTTACTGTGGCCACTCCCGAGCCTGTGCTTCAAATCGTCGCAAGCCACATCCCGGAAATCATGACCGAGCCGCTGCCGGCAACGGAAACGGGAAGCATTTCTCTGCGCAGCTTTGAATACGAGCGATTTGACAACCTGCTGAAAGGAAAGCGCGCGCTGGCGATTGGTCCGGGACTTTCGACGCATGGCGAAACACTGCAGTTCGTTCGCACCATCATTGCAAAGAGGCCGCTTGTTCCCATTATTCTCGATGCCGATGGGTTGAATGCATTCGATGGGCACGTGCAGGAATTGAAAGGCTCGAAGGGGATGATCGCGCTCACGCCTCATCCGGGCGAAATGGCCCGCCTGCTGGGCTCCACGACGAACGATATTCAGTCGCGGCGGCTGGAGGTGGCGCAAAAGGCGGCTGCCGATTGGGACGCGTACGTAATTCTCAAGGGCCACCAAACAATTGTGGCGGCACCCAATGGGCAGGCATGGATCAATTCCACGGGCAATCCTGGCATGGGCACAGGCGGGACAGGCGATGTGCTGACTGGAATGCTCGCTGGACTGACGGCGGAATATGGCGCGAAGTCCTGGTGGTGGACGCTTGGATTTGGAGTTTATCTCCACGGCCTGGCCGGGGACTTGGCGGCGGCCGACGTGGGACAGGCGCCGCTGATGGCGTCGGATTTGATTCGCGCGATCCCCGATGCGTACCAGCACTTTTTCTATGAGCTCGGCCGTGGCTAGCCGCGAGATCCTCACACACTCTTCGGATGAAACACTAGAGCGCGGGCGCGAAATTGGGGCGCGGCTGAAAGCGCCGGCCCTGGTTCTTCTTTCAGGCGAACTGGGGGCAGGGAAGACCACGCTGACAAAAGGAATCGTCAGCGCGCTCGGAGCCGCTGAGGAAGACCAAGTCACCAGCCCCACTTTCACCCTGGTCCACAAGTACGATCACGGCGCCGTTGTCTACCACGTGGATCTCTACCGCGTGAGCGATTTTCACGAACTCGAAACGCTGGGACTGGAAGATTTTCTGACCGAGCAGGCCATCGTCATCGTTGAATGGCCTGAAAAGCTGACGCTGCGGACTGACTGGCCTGTGGTGCGGATTCAGCTCGAGCACGTGGGCGAAGACACCCGCCGAATTACGATTCGAGATGAAGCAGGAATCCTGGGTACGCCAAAAAATGCGGCCGCGCCGGGGGGCTACAAGCCCATGATTTGAAAGCCGGCGTCCACGAAAATCACGTTCCCGGTCACTCCACGTCCCAGGTGGCTCGCGAGAAATACGGCGGTGTCTGCGACTTCGGCGGGGTCGGTGTTTCGCCGGAGCGGCGCATGCTGCGCGACCGCGTCCAGAACTTTGGAGAAATCCTTGATTCCGCGCGCGGAAATCGTCTTGATCGGGCCTGCGGAAATGGCATTGACACGAATTTTGTTTTGCCCTAGCTCCGCGGCCAGATACTTCATCGAAGCTTCGAGAGCCGCCTTGGCCACGCCCATCACGTTGTAGTTTGTCACGACGCGCGTGGAGCCCAGGTAAGTGAGCGTCATGATCGCGCCGCCATCGGTCATCAGTGGAGCAAGCGCCTTCGCCAAGGCCACCAGCGAAAACGCGCTCACCTCAAGCGCGAGTTGGAAGCCGGCGCGTGACGTGTTGACGAACGGGTTGCCCAGATCTTCGTGGTTCGCAAATGCCAGACAATGGACGACCACGTCGAGTTTGCGGCCCTGCGCCCTCAGCGCTGCGGCGAGATTGTCGATCTCCGCCTGCTGTTGCACGTCGCACGGAAAGAATGCCGCGGCGCCAAGCTCCTTTCCGAGCTCCTCCACCTGGGGCTGGGCTCGTTCGTTCTGGTAGGTGAGCAGCAGTGTCGCGCCCTCGCGTACGAAAGCCTGCGCGATCGCGTAGGCGATGCTCCATTTATTCCAAACGCCCAGGACGATGGCGGTCTTGCCTTCCAGTAGTTTCGGCATGGCCCGGCATTTTAACCTGAAATCCCCGGCTGCGACTAACTTCTCCGCTGAACGCCTGCGCGCAAATACCCGGCGAAGTTAACGATTCCCGCGTCAACGGAAGTAGCGAATCAATGCGCGAACAATATCCGCCAACAAAGGCCAGAGCAGGGCCATAATCGTGAGAATCGCTCCCACGCGCCGTGGGGACACCAAGGGCGTGTCGGCAGGTGTGCCGGACAAGATCCCATCCGGTTGGTGCTGCCGGCAGAAGCCACTTGCGGTGGCGCGGCTGCTGCAACGCTGACCCGCGGGGCCGAGGTAGAGGCACGGACCCAGGTCGTCCGGGGCCTTTTTCTCGCTAGGCGCGACGACGAAATCGCCCTGCGGTGGCTCCGTGGCAGGAGGAGCATTAACGCTTAG
>JBGPZR010000135.1:0-6087 GCA_041493845.1 Terriglobia bacterium
CCGGGCTCGACCACGCCATCGCGAATCTCGAAAAGACTCACCTCGCGGGCACTGGAGGCTCCTCTGCACTTGCCTGATCGCGGTTGGCGCGGGCTCCCCTGCGGCCTCTCTGTGGTCTTACTCGGCGTCGCCGCTCTGGCTGGCGCGCAGGACTCCTCACAAATGTCCGGCTACTCCCCACGCGCGGCGGAGCAGGAAAGTGCGACCGAGACACGCTACCGGGCACTCGTTTCCGCGGACGAAATCACAAAATTCCACCGTTACCTCACCGCCGAGCCACATCCGGCGGGTTCCGCGCGCAACAACGAGCTGGCGCAATGGGTGGCCCAGCAATGGCGCCAACAGGGGCTCGAAGACGTCACCATCCATGAATACGATGTCTTGAATTCTTCTCCGCGCGAAATTTCGCTCGAGATGGTGAAGCCCACGCACTATCGCGCGAGCCTTCGGGAAGACCCCTACGACTCGGACCCCGACACGATAAATCCGAATATTTCCGGCGCCTACTTCGGGTATTCCGCTTCGGGTGAAGTGACCGCTCCAGTGGTGTACGCGCACAGCGGCAATCCCGAGGATTACGAATATTTGAAAAAGCGCGGAATTGATGTGCGCGGCAAGATCGTCTTGGTCCGCTATTCGAATCCGTACAGCTATCGCGGATTCAAGGCGCTCACGGCGGAACGGCTTGGCGCAGCCGCCATCCTGATTTATTCCGATCCCGCCGAAGACGGCTTCAAGCAAGGGCCGGTGTATCCAAATGGCCCCTGGGGGCCGGAGAGCCACATCCAGCGCGGCGCGATTACGTACGATTTCCTCGAACCGGGCGATCCGCTCACGCCCGGGTGGGCTTCCGTTCCGGGTGCGAAGCGCATTCCGCCGGAGCAAGCCATCTCCCTGCCAAAAATTGTGGGTGTGCCGCTCTCTTGGCGGGATGCGAAGCCGCTGCTCGAGAATATGGGCGGCCCGGTCGCGCCGGATAGCTGGCAAGGCGGATTGCCGCTGCAATACCGCCTCGGCGGGAAGCGCGTGCGCGTTCACCTGAAGGTGGACATGGACACGCGCGTTCAGCCCTACTACGTCACAGAAGCGCGCATTCACGGCGCGGAATTTCCCGACGAGTGGGTGATCCTGGGCAATCATCGCGATGCGTGGGTGTTCGGCGGCGTGGACCCATCGAGCGGCACGGCTTCCATGCTCGAAATGACGCGCAACCTTGGCAAGCTGCTGCAGGCCGGAATTCGTCCCGGGCGCACGCTAATTTTTTGCAGTTGGGACGGCGAAGAATATGCCCTCACGGGTTCGACCGAATGGGGAGAGCAATACGCCGATGAATTGAAGCAGAAAACCGTCGCATACCTGAATGTGGATGAGGCGACCGCCGGAAAAAATTTTCAGGGGGATGCGGTCGGCTCACTCGCGCCGTTGCTCGTGGAGGTGAGCCGTACGCTCGCTGCGCCCACTGGCAAGACACTTTATGACGAGTGGAAAGTGTCGCGCCAGGCAGAACTGCATGGCGCAGAACCCGTGCTCGATTCTGAACTCGCGGACACGCGCATTGGCAGCGGCTCAGACCATACTGTATTCCTGAATTATCTTGGGATCCCAACGATTGAGCTCACCTTCGCCGGTCCGTATGGCGTCTATCATTCCGCGTATGATGATTTCTACTGGATGAACCATTTTGGTGATCCCGGTTATCGCTACCACGCGTTGATGTCGCAACTCTGGAGCACCACGGCGCTGCGGCTGGCAAACGCGGAGATTCTTCCCTATGATTTCGAATCCTACGGCACGAATATCCGCAAATTTGTTGCGGATCTCGACGCGGCAACCCATGTGAGCGGGCACCTCAGGCTCGCGCCGCTGCTGAAAGGTGTCGCCGATTTTCAGGCTGCCGGGCATGAGCTGAATCACAGCGTCTCGCTTGCAATCGCGAGTGGGCGCCTCAAAGCCACCACCGCTTTGCGTGTGAACCAGGAACTAATGCAAATCGAGCGCAACTGGTGCAATGCGCAGGGAATTCCCGGGCGGCCGTGGTTCAAGCACACGATCTACGGCACGCGGTCCACTTACGCGCATCTCGAACTGCCGGGGCTGGCTGAAGCCTCCGAAGCAGGCGACTGGAAGCGCGCCGCCGAACAGACAAAAATTCTGGAAGACGAGCTTGCAAAGAATTCGGCGTTGCTGCGCCGGGCAAAAGAGTGGCTGGATTCCAGCGCGGAGGCTCCAAAGCAGTGAAGAGCTGCGCCCTGGCCGTGATGTGCGTCCTTTTGGTGGCGGCGCTGCCTTGTGCGGCGCAGTCAGTGCCGCGCGCACGTGATCTGGGCGTGCCATTCGACGGAACTCCTGGACCATTGAACGCCATTACTGACGTCAAGGGTGTAGAGGTCGGGTACCGCACGCTGATTTCGGGAGAAGGGAAGTTGCAAGTTGGCATCGGCCCGGTGCGAACGGGCGTGACGGCCATTTTTCCGCGCGGCAAGCAATCGATTGACCCGGTTTTCGCGGGATGGTTCGCCGAGAACGGCAACGGCGAGATGACCGGTGCTGCGTGGGTGGAAGAGTCGGGATTTCTCTATGCTCCGCTGATGATCACGAATACCCACAGCGTCGGCATGGTGCGCGATACGGTCATATCCTGGCAGTTCAAGCACGCCCCGCCCGACTCGCTCGATGACTGGTGGTCTTTACCTGTGGTCACCGAAACTTGGGATGGCTATTTGAACGACATCAACGGCTTCCACGTGAAACCGGAAGACGCGCTGGCGGCAATCGAAGATGCACATGCCGGACGGATCGCCGAAGGCAACGTAGGCGGCGGCACGGGAATGATTTGCTTCGAGTTCAAGGGTGGCACTGGAACATCTTCGCGCAAACTTTCCGAGAAGTTTGGTGGCTACACGCTCGGCGTCCTGGTGCAATGCAACACCAGCTTGCATCGCTACTTGAGAATCGCCGGCGTCCCCGTGGGGCGCGAGATTCCAGGGCAAAACATTTGGGAGGCGGAAACAGGGTCGATTATCGTAGTGGTGGCAACGGATGCGCCGCTCCTGCCGCACCAGTTGAAACGCATTGCGCGCCGGGTGACGCTGGCGCTCGGCCGGCTCGGCAGCATCTCCGGCAACGGCTCGGGCGATATCTTCATCGCATTCTCTACGGCCAATGCCGGAGCGGGTCTGGCGGAGAAGCAGGCGGTGGTCGCGACACTCAGTAATCCGCAGATGGATGAGGTGTTCGAAGCCACCGTGCAGGCAACCGAAGAGGCTGTGGTCAACGCGCTGATCGCGGCAAGGACGATGACCGGAGCGGATAACCGTACCGTCAAAGCCCTGCCGCACGACCTGCTGCAGGAAGTGCTGAGGAAGTACAATCGGCTCGCGAGCGTAAAATGACCGTGCAACTGCCCCTGGGAGCAGTAGGCCTCTGAGGAGAGAGCATGAAAAGCTTCTTCTATGGAATCATCTTCACTGTCTTCATCATTTTCGCTGTCGGCTTCCTCTTTATCAAGCAAGGGTACATCCGGATTGAGGCAGACCAGCCGCCCTCCGCACTCGAGAAGAAAATCGCCGAGTCCGCTCTGGACGCTTCCGTGGGTCGCCATGCACCCGATCGGAAAAATCCGATCCAGCCGACCGATGAGAATCTGGTTGAAGGCGCGAAAATTTATCTCAACCACTGCGCCGGTTGCCACGGTCTGCCAGCGAATCCTGACAGCCAGTTCGGCCGCTCCTTCTACCCGCCCGTGCCGCAATTTTTCAAGGATGCGCCCGACATGCCTGATAATCAGAACTTCTACGTCGCGCAGCACGGCACTCGCTGGACCGGCATGCCGGCCTGGGGCAAGACGCTCAGCGAACAGCAGATTTGGACGGTGGTGACATTCCTCAGCCGGATCGAAAAACTTCCGCCGGCAGCCCTAAAAGTGTTCGAGCCGCCTGCTCCGGGCGTGGCGACGGCACCGTTAAGTCGCTGACGCGGGGCGGCGGGCCCGACGCCGCTCTCCGTCGAAGAGAAACATCGGGCTTCGAACACACGGGTGCTGTTAAGATTTGATTTTCTGCCCCGCTTGGGCTAGTTTTTGGCTGGCGATGACTCACACGCATCGCCCTGCCCGGACCTCTGCGGGCGGATTCACTTGCGCGAACAACACCACTCTTTAACGGGAGCAGCTTGATGGCTGATGCCGTGGCAGCAAGAGTGATCGCGACGCTGGCATCGGTGAAACGGATTCCCGCGGACAAGATCACCCTGGAAACAAGTCTGCAGGAATTGGGCATCGACTCTCTCGACGTTTTCACGCTTCTCTTCGAGTTGGAGAACGCCTTCCATATCTCCATTCCGGATGATGACGTCCGCTCGATCAGCACCGTCAACGACATCGTCGAGGGCGTGAGAAAGCTGATTCCCGCGACGCCGCCAGGCACCTCGGTGGGTTCGGCCACGCCCGCGGATTGAGGAATGGTGCCGCGCCGAGTTGCCGTCACGGGCCTGGGAATCATCTCTCCATTGGGACATAACCTCGTGGAAAATTGGGAATCCCTGCGTGCGGGCCGCTCTGCGATTGGCCCCATCGAGTCTGTGGACTGTTCCACCCTCCGTTTTCAGAATGGCGCGGAAGTGCGCGGCTTCGATCCGCTGGCGCATTTCGAAGGCGGCAAGGACGCCCAGATTGACCGTTTTGCGCAGTTCGCCGTTGTGGCCGCGCGCGAAGCGATGCGCGATTCAGGTGCCGGGCTCACCCCTGTCTTGCGCGAGCAGTCGGCCGTGATTTGCGGCTCGTCCGCCGGCGGGCAATTGGCGATTGAGATGGGTTATCAAGACCTGTACCTCAAGGGGCGCGGCCGCGTTCATCCACTGACCATTCCGAGAACTATGTCAAATGCAGGCGCCAGCCACATTGCTATGGACCTGGGTTTCAGCGGTCCCACCTACACGGTGACGACCGCCTGTTCTTCAGCCAATCACGCCATTGGCCAGGCGTTCCACATGGTGCGCCGCGGCGAAGCCGACCTCGCAGTCACCGGAGGCAGCGAGGCAAATTTTGCATTCGGGTTTCTGAAAGCGTGGGAAGCGATGCGGGTAATCGCGCCGGACACCTGCCGCCCGTTCAGCAAGGATCGCCGCGGGATGATCCTGGGCGAAGGCGGCGCCATCCTGATTCTGGAGCCGCTGGAGGCGGCGAAGGCGCGCGGGGCGAAGATCTATGCCGAAATCTGCGGCTTCGCCATGACGTCGGACGCACACCATCTGACGCAACCGACCGTGGAAGGTCCGTCGCGCGCGATGCGCGGCGCTCTGCGCGATGCCGGGATGCCCCCCGAGGAAGTTGGCTACATCAATGCGCACGGCACCGGAACGCCCGGAAATGATCCGGTGGAAACGCGCGCAATTCGAGCCGTATTCGGCGCCCATGCGGATAAGCTCGCCGTCAGTTCCACGAAATCAATGCACGGCCACGCGCTCGGTGCCGCGGGCGCGCTCGAAGCAGTGGCCACGATTCTTGCGCTTCACCACGGCGTCCTGCCGCCTACGGCCAACTACAACGAGCGCGATCCGGAATGCGATCTCGACTACATTCCGAATCAGGCTCGAGCGATTCAGGTGGAAGCCGCGTTATCGAATTCATTCGCGTTTGGCGGCTTAAATGCCGTCCTCGCCTTCCGCGCTGTCACCCGCTAGTCTCCGGATCGAAGCGTACCGCCACAAACTCGCGCGGGCCGCCGAAATGCTTTTCCTGATCTCACTGATGATCACAGCAGCGTTCGCACTCTATGTGACCTTCGCAGTCAAGGGCTGAAGAGCGCTAGAGCAAGCCGCGGATCAAGGGGAGGAGAAGGCCCCAGGGGGCGGGTGAAGGCGTCCAGTGGCGCGTGAGCTCATCGGAGAGCGTGAGCGCCACAAGGATCGCAAACCAGAAAAAGCCCGCGAGGATAATCACCCGCGTCAGGCCGGAACTGTACTTCACGTGCATGAAAAAAAGGATAACCAGAAGCATTTTCGTGACGGCGATGGCCAGTGCCGCGACTGTGTTCATCGCGCCGAGATCAAAGTAGGCGACCCAGGTTGTAAGCCCCGTCAGGGCAAGGA
>JBGPZR010000132.1:0-6107 GCA_041493845.1 Terriglobia bacterium
GGCGCGCTCTGCCTGATGAGCGATCTAACCGAGCTGACCGCGCTGCAGAAACAGATCCGCTGGAAGGAAAATCTGGCCGCCCTGGGAGAAATGTCTGCGGGCATCGCGCACGAATTTAAGAACGCGCTAGCCACCATCTCCGGTTACGCGCAGATGATTCGCAGCGAAGCAAAGCCGGGCGACACCCGCGAATCGGCCGAACGGATCCTCGATCAAACGCGCGCGCTCACCCACGTGGTCACCGAATTTCTGCGCTTCGCCAAGCCGCTCGAGATTTCCTACGAGACGGTCCCGATGCAGTCGCTCGTCGAGCGTGTGGCTGAGGAACTCCAGGAAGCGAATCCGCAATGCACCGTCGAATGCGCGGGGGTTTTTCAAGAGCTGCCAGGAGACGAAGCGCTGTTGCGCCAGGCGCTGGTGAACTTGACCCGCAATGGCTCCGAGGCCGCCCAGGCAGGCAGCCAATCGCCGCGGGTGATTATCTCCGGCACCATCGAGGAACTCGGCGGACGGAAATGGCAGCGCATCTGCGTGGCGGACAACGGCCCGGGAATTCCCGAGGTTGACCTCCCGAAAATCTTTCTTCCTTTCTACACCACCAAATCCGAAGGCACCGGCCTGGGCCTGGCTGTAGTGCAAAAAGTAGCCCTCCAGCATGGCGGCAGCATCGAAGCTCGCAACCGCCCGGGCGGCGGGGCCGAGTTTCTACTGTGGTTACCTTTGCGGCAGGAGCCTACAGCATCCCCGATTGCCTCCGGCGCGGCACGCATCTAAACTGTTAGCAGGCATTTCCCAAAGTGCCTCGCAGGAGGCTGTAGCCATGCGCAGAGCAATTTGGTTGGCCGCCGCGGCGGCGATTATCCTACTTCCGGCAAGTGGACTGTGCCAGCAGCAGGATCAGCAGCCCTCCGCTTCCGCGGCCCAGCCGCCCGCGAAGCAGGAAGACTCACTGGCGGCCGCTGCGCGCCGCTCCCGGGAACAGAAGAAGGACGCCGCGAAGCCAGCAAGAGTTTTCGACAACGACAATATCCCCACGAAGGGAGGCGTCTCCACAGTTGGAAATGCCCCGCCATCTGAAGCCGGCGCGGCGGAGGCGGGAACCAGCGCAGCCCCGGCAGGCGGCGCCAAGGCTGCAGGCAATGACGAAAAGGCGTGGCGCAAGAAATTTGCAGACCTTCGCCGCAAGCTCGAAGCAGACCAGCAGGAACTTGACATCATGCAGCGCGAGCTGGGAGTTCTCGACGTGCAGAATTACAGCGATCCCATGAAGGGCATGCAGCAGTCATTGACGCGCAGCGACATTAACGAAAAGAGAGCCAACATCGACGCCAAAAAGAAGCAGATTGCGGCGGACCAGCAAGCCATTTCCGACGCCGAAGACGAGCTGCGCAAGTCCGGCGGCGATTCCGGCTGGGCGCGCTAGCCGGCTGAGGCAATGGAACCCATCCTCCTTGTCGAAGACAAAGCCGAGTTGCGGGCCATGCTCCGCAAAGCGCTCGAGCGCGCCGGCTATACCGTCGAGGAGGCTCCCGACGGCAACACCGCGATAGACAAGGTCCGCAGCCGCCGCTATCAGCTGGTTCTGTCCGACCTGAAGCTCCCCGGAAATTCCGGCCTGGACGTGCTGCGCGAAGCCCGTCGCGTGGAACCTACTCTTCCGGTAATTCTCGTCACCGCCTACGGCTCGGTGGAAGAGGCGGTGACGGCAATGAAGGAAGGCGCCTTCGATTTCATTCAGAAGCCGGTGGACCTGGATCATCTGAAATTGCTCATCGAGCGCGCCGCGCGGCAGCAGGAATTGTTGCGCGAGAATCTGCTGCTCCGCGAGGAATACTCCGCGCGCTACGGCTTCCCGCGGATTGTGGGCGAGCATCCGTCCATGAAACAAGCGAGCCAGATGACGCAGCGCGTGGCGGCTACGGATTCAACCGTGCTGCTCCTGGGCGAGAGCGGCACCGGCAAGGAACTTTTCGCGCGCGCGATTCACCATTTGAGCCCGCGAGCGGAACACCCTTTTGTGGCGCTGAATTGCGCGGCGATTCCCGAAGGCCTGGTCGAGAACGAACTTTTCGGGCACGAGCGCGGCGCCTACACCGGCGCGGGCGCGCGCAAGATCGGCAAACTGGAACTCGCGCACCGAGGAACTTTGTTTCTCGATGAGATTGGAGAGCTCCCGCTCGGGATTCAAAGCAAGCTGTTGCGCGTTCTCGAAGAAAAGAAATTCGAGCGCGTCGGCGGCACGCAGGAAATCGAAGTAAGCGTCCGCATTCTGACGGCTACGAACAAGGATCTGCGTGCAGCCGTGGCGGACAAATCATTTCGCGAAGATCTGTTCTTTCGCATCTCCGCCGTGCCCATAACCATCCCGCCGCTCCGCGACCGCGGCGACGACGTGCTTCTGCTCGCCGAACATTTTCTCGAGCGATTCCGCCGCGAATTTCGCAAGCCCGCGCTAAAGTTTTCAGACGCCACGCGCGCACGGCTGCTCACCTATTCCTGGCCCGGCAATGTCCGCGAATTGCAGAACGCCGTCGAAAGGGCTGCGATCCTCACGAATGGACCGATGATTGACGCGAGTGGGCTGCAACTTCCCGCCGCGCGGCCCACAGCCGAGCAACTCCCCGGCGGCATGCTCGAAGAGCAATTCCTGTGGGAGGGCCCGCTCGACGAGGTGTCGCAGCGCGCCGTGGCGCATGTGGAGCGTTTCAAAATTCAGAGCGCGCTGCAGGAATCGAAGTGGAATAAAACGCGGGCGGCGGAAAAGCTTGGCGTTTCCTATAAGACGCTGCTTAACAAGATTCGCAGCCTGGGCCTCGAGAATTAGTCCCTATCCGGGCAACCGGGCTACTTCCTCTTGGCTATGTGAATTACCACGCTCTTAAAATTCCAGGACTCAAAGTGCACATCCTCAAATCCGGTCTTCAGCATCAAGGCGCTGATCTCCGGCGGTGAAGGAAATTTCGCGACCGAGCCGGGCAGGTAGAAGTACGGCTCACGGCTCCCCGAAAGCGCGCTGCCGATCAGTGGAAGGATCCGCTTGAAGTAAAGCCGGAACAATCCCGCCGCTGGCCCGCGCGGCTCCGAGAATTCCAAAATGCAAATCTGTCCACCCGGCTTCAGCACGCGCGCGATTTCGCGCAGCCCGTGCTCGTAGTTCGCAAGATTTCGGAAGCCGAAAGCGCTGGACACCAGATCGAAGGTCTGGTCCTCAAAGGGGAGCTGCAAGGCGTCGGCGACGATAAACGCGGCGGCATGTTTGGGGCCGCGGGCTTTTTTTCGGGCGCGCTGGATCATCGGGTGGGCGAAATCGCAGCCAATGATCGGAAAGCGATGTGCTCCAGCATCGCGGATGGCGTGCTCGCGCACCCGGTTCAGTGCAAACGTTAAGTCTCCCGTCCCGCAGCACAGGTCGAGCACGCGCGCGTCCGTGCGCCGAAGAACACGGCGGAACCGGCGCGCCGTCCGGCGCCGCCAGACGTGATCGAGCGAAAAGGACAGGAGGTGGTTCAGGAAATCGTAGCGCGGTGCGATCTGGCTGAACATTTTTCGGACGCGGGCCGCCGCGTCCCGTTCATTGCGGGTGCCTTTGGGACGCGATCCCGGAAGTTTTGCCGGCATTTGTGTAATTCCACTCATTCGACGTGCTCGTAAGTCAACGGCGCGCCATCATCGCAAACGATGGCAATTCGGCAAAAGCTCGGGCAACGATGGGCCATGAAACCTCCATGCCCCAATTCACTTTTCCGATCCCTGCCGGCAGAACCCAGAGGACGCGTCCACCGCGGGATTTCTTGTCGCCCGAGATGATCCCGCGCAAATCCCGCGCATGGACGCCCGCAAGAGATGGCAGCGGGCCGATGCTCATGATCAGGCGAATGATGCGCCCCGCGTCGCGCTCACGAATCTGATTCCGCGCCACGCCCAGCAACGTCGCCGCAACCATTCCCCAGCCGATGGCTTCCCCGTGAACGAATCGCCGGTAGCCGGTGGCCGCCTCCAGCGCATGGCCAAGCGTGTGGCCTAAATTCAAGATCTGCCGCAAGCCGCTCTCTCGTTCGTCTTTACCCACGATCCGCGCCTTGATTCGCATGGACCTCTCGATCACCCATAAAAGCGCTTTTGGATCGCGCCGCAGCAGCGCCGGCATTTGACGCTCGAGATATTCGAACAATTTAGCGTCGGCGATGGCGCCGTATTTCACCACTTCGTAGAGCCCGGAGCGCAGCTCGCGGTGCGGGAGCGTTCGCAGCACATCCGGGTCGGCGATGACGAGCTTCGGAGGGTAAAACGCGCCGATCAAATTCTTCCCTTCAGGCAGATCCACACCCGTCTTCCCGCCGATCGAACTATCCACCTGCGCCACAAGCGTCGTCGGTACATGCACGAGGCGGACGCCGCGAAGATAACTCGCCGCAACAAACCCGCCGACGTCGCCGACGACTCCGCCGCCCACCGCAACCAGCGTCGCGTGCCGGTCCGCGCCGGCGCGAATCAGCTTGCGGGCTATCTGTTCGACGGTTGCAAGGCGTTTGGCGGTTTCACTGTCGTCAAAAAGAATCACGCCGCGGTTCTGCCGCCCCCGAAAGCCCACAATCACTTTCTTGCCCCAAAGATTCCACACGCGGGGGGAAGAAAGGAAATACGTGCCCGTGGAATCGCCCAGGCGGGCCGTCAGCGGCGCAACACGTGCAAGGATGCCGCGCGCACAGAACACATTATAGGAGCCGGCACTACTGTGGATGCGAATCGTCGCCATAGTCGAGACGGGCAATGTAGCACAGGTTGCACGACCACATTGTTACTGGAATCCTCCTCGACGAAAAAATCAACACCGCAATCAGTGGAATTTCTTCTGAAGTTCGTTCACGGATTCCAGAATCACGTGGCCGGCGATGCCCAGAGTCCGGGGACTGACCTTGTCGAGTGTGTCCTCGGTCGTGTGCCAGTAGGAAAAGTCGTTCAAATCGATGATATCCACGGCCGGAACGCCGCGATTCAGAAACGCGATATGGTCATCATCCACGGCGAACTCGTCTGAAACAAATACATCCCGATAGCCCAGCCGCGCCGCCGTTTTCCACACCAGATCGGTGAGCCAGCGCGTCGAATTCGACTCCCTGCGAAACTTCGGGTTCTTTGGGCCGATCAAGTCCGCGAGGATTACGGCGTGAATGCGCTTCAATTCGCCGGAAGCGGCCAGCCGCGCGGCCAGTTCGCGGCTGCCGTAGGTATTGTCGTTGTCCTTGTGCCAATCCACGAGCGCTTCCTCACCATCGAGAAACCCCATCCAGATCGAATTGGGCTGCTTTTTCGCGCTGCACAGCAGCCGAGCCATCTCCAGCATCAGCCCGGTGGACGAGCCGCCATCAACAGCGCCGACGAAGCGATCCATTCGCAACGTGTCGTAGTGCGTGAGCAGCAGGATGATCCCCTTCCCCTCGCCCTGCGCCTTGGCGACGATATTCTTCATCGCCAGGCTGCCAACAGGTGTGGAAGCGTGGAAGTCATCTTCATCCACGGCGCAGCCGAAGGTCTGCAACTGTGAGCGAATGTAATCCTGCGTTTTGTGCAGCGCATCCGATTCAGGCGGACGCGGCCCAAATCCCACCACCTTCGCCGTGAACTCATAGGCCATCGCGCCATCGAACCCGCCTGTCTCCGAAGCGGGTGGAGCGACATCTGCTGGCCCGATCGCCACCTGAGCCGCAGGCGTGGCCGCGGCAGCAGCGGCAGCCGGTGCGGCATCCGGGCGCGTCCCCTCATGGCTGCAGGCAACGGTCAGAAACGCCGCGAGTGCGGATACGCCAGCCCAGAATCGCTTCCGTGGGCGGGCCAAATTATTGCGCCTCCCCACCGGCCAGCGTCCGTGAGCGCTTCCGCCGGACCACAAAATACGAAACGATGACGCCAAGGAAGTAGAGCAGCACCATCGCCGCCATGAAAATCAACATGGTGGTGGCGTCGGGCGTGGGCGTGGCGACAGCGGCGAGAACGGTGATAATCAGCATCGCATAGCGGAAGTTCTTCAAAAGAAATTTCGGCGTGACGATCCCAAACAGCGAAAGAATAAAAATTAGCACCGGCAGCTCGAAAATAATTCCCAGCCC
>JBGPZR010000091.1:0-7479 GCA_041493845.1 Terriglobia bacterium
ACGTCGCCGAGCTTGCCGGTGAGCGTCAGCCGGCCTTTGCCCTGCATCAGCGTTGCTTCGGTCGAGAGCACTTCGCCGCCCACTTCTGTCCAAGCCAGCCCGGTGGTCAAGCCCACTTCGTTCTTTTTCTCGGCGAACCAATCTCGGTACTTGACGATGCCGAGGTATTCGTTCACATTTTGCGTCGTCACTTCGAGCTTGAAATCCTTCCCATCGGCCACCACTTTGCGCGCCACCTTTCGGCACACGTTGGCGATTTCGCGATTGAGATTCCGCACGCCCGCCTCGTGGGTGTAGTGGCGGATGATGTGTGTCACAGACTCGTCGGTGAATTTCAGATTCTCCGGCGTCAGCCCGGTTGCTTCGAGCTGCTTCTTCACCAGGAACCGCTGTGCGATCTGGTGTTTTTCCTGCTCGGTGTAGCCCGGGAGCCGGAGCACTTCCATGCGATCCTGCAGCGGCTGCGGGATGGTGTGCAGCACGTTGGCCGTGCAGATAAACATGACTTTCGACAAATCGTATTCCACGTCGAGGTAGTGGTCGGTGAAGGAATGGTTCAGCTCCGGGTCGAGCACTTCCATCAGCGCCGCCGACGGGTCGCCCCGGAAATCCATGGACATCTTGTCCACTTCATCGAGCACGAAAACAGGATTTACAGTTCCGGCCTTGCGCATCATTTGAATAATCTGGCCGGGGAGCGCGCCGATGTAGGTGCGGCGATGGCCGCGGATTTCCGCTTCATCGCGCACGCCGCCCAGCGAGACGCGCACGAATTTACGCCCGGTCGCGCGGCCGATCGACATTGCCAGAGAAGTTTTGCCGACCCCTGGAGGCCCGAGGAAGCAGAGAATCGAGCCCTTGGGATTCTTCACGAGCTGCCGGACAGCAAGGTATTCGAGGATGCGGTCTTTAATTTTTTCCAGGCCGTAGTGATCTTCCGAGAGGATGACTTCCGCACGCTTGATGTCGCGAATTTCCTTGGATCTCTTTTTCCACGGCACGGCCAACAGCCAGTCCAGATAATTCCGAGACACGGTAGATTCAGCCGACATGGGCGGCATCATTTCCAGCCGCTTCAGCTCCTGCATGGCCTTTTCCTGCGGGCCCTCGGGCATGCCGGAAGTCTCGATCTTTTTCTTGAGCTGCTCGATTTCGTTGGCTTCGCCGCGGCCGAGTTCCTTCTGAATGGCCTTCAGCTTCTCGTTGAGGTAGTACTCTTTCTGGGCGCGTTCCATCTGGCGCTTCACGCGCGTGTTGATGGAGCGGTCTACATTCAGTTTCTCGATTTCTACTTCGAGGATGTCGGCGATGCGGTTCAGCCGTTCGAGCGGCTCGAAGAGTTCGAGCAGCTCCTGCTTTTCCTCGACCGGGATCTGAAGGTTGGCGGCGATGGCGTCGGACAATTTGCCGGCATCTTCCACGCGCACGGCAGCAATCATGGTGTCGTAATTCAGGCTCTGCGAGAGCTTCACGTACTGCTCAAAAAGAGTTGTGACGCGCGCGGAAGACTGCTCGAGTTGCGGGGAAGGCTCAGCCTTCACGGGAACCAGGCGCACCGTGGCGCGGAAGAAACCTTCTTCGCTGGTTACCTGAACAATCTTGGCGCGCTCCGTGCCTTCCACGAGGACTTTGATATTGCCGTCGGGCAGCTTCACGCTCTGCACGATGTTCGCGAGCGTTCCGACCTGGAAAATCTCCTCAGGCTTTGGATCGTCCACCGAAGCGTCATGCTGCGTGACGAGGAATATTTTCTTGTCGCCGGCCAGCGCTTCTTCCAGTGCCCGCACGGAAGCTTCGCGTCCCACGATGAAGGGATGCATCATCTCCGGAAAGATGACCATGTCCCGCACCGGCATCATCGGCACGCGCTTCACTTCGAGTTTTTCCCGGTTGAACATTGAGTCCCTTGTCCCCAATCTTTAGCCCGCCTTCTCAAGCAGGCTCCAATTGATTTCGCGTCCCTTGACCATATCTGCCGTCACCACAAAGTCGCGCAATTTCCGCTGCGCCGGCATGTGGTACATCATTTCGAGCATCAGATCCTCGAGGATCATGCGCAGGCCGCGCGCACCCACTTTGCGCTGCAGCGCCAGATCCGCCACGGTCTCGAGCGCATCGTCAGTAAACCGCAGCCGCACGTTTTCAAATTCGAAGAGCCGCTGGTACTGTTTCACGAGCGCGTTTTTGGGTTCAGTGAGGATGCGCACCAGAGCCGATTTGTCGAGGTCGCTCAGCACGCCCACCACCGGCAGCCGGCCCACAAATTCCGGGATCAGTCCGTAATGGATCAAATCCGTCGGCTGCACCTGTTCGAGTACTTCAATATTGCGCCGCGTCGCCGTGGATGGCTGCGTATCGGCCTGGAAGCCCAGCGACTTCTGTCCCACGCGCCGCTCGATCGTCTTTTCGAGGCCGACGAAAGCACCGCCGCAGATGAACAGGATGTTCGTCGTGTCGACGGGCGTGAATTCCTGGTGCGGATGCTTGCGGCCGCCCTGCGGCGGAACGTTCGCGACCGTCCCTTCGAGAATCTTCAGCAGAGCCTGCTGCACACCCTCGCCCGAGACATCGCGGGTGATCGAGGGGTTCTCGTCTTTCTTTGAAATCTTGTCAATCTCGTCTATGTATATGATGCCTTGCTGGGCTTTTTGGACGTCTCCATCAGCAGCCTGCAGCAGCTTCAAAATGATGTTCTCGACGTCTTCACCAACGTAGCCTGCTTCGGTGAGCGTGGTGGCATCCACGATTGCAAACGGCACTTCCAACATCCGCGAGAGCGTTTGCGCCAGCAAAGTCTTGCCGGTGCCAGTTGGACCAATCAGCATGATGTTCGACTTGGTCAGTTCCACATCGCCGGGCTGGCGATTCAGGAAAATTCTCTTGTAATGATTATAGACCGCCACCGCCAGTTTCTTCTTGGTCTTGTCCTGCCCGATGACGTAGCCATCGAGGAACGCCTTGATCTCGGGCGGCCGCGGCAAGCGCCGATTCGCCGGGCTGGCCTGCTCGCGCTTCTCGTCCTCGAGAATCTGCTGGCAGACGCCCACGCACTCGTTGCAAATGTACGAGCGGGGATACTCCGATGGAGAGCTGATAAGCTTCTCCACCTGCTCCTGCGTTTTATGGCAGAAGGAACAGCGTAACGGCTCTTCTGGGGTGAACCGTTTCACCAAGTTTGCCCCTTCCCGTGAGAAACCACCACACCCGTTTTACTTCTGAACTCTATTCTAGGACGGAAGCCCGCTCTCCGGGAGCCATTCACCGCTTTCGCTACTAACCGTTTGGAACGCACTAGCGGTGCTTCGTGATGATTTCGTCAACGATGCCGTAGGCCTTGGCCTGTTCCGCGGTCATGATGAAATCGCGCTCCACATCCTTCTCAATCTTCTCGACTGGCTGGCCGGAATGAAATGCCAGCAGCTTGTTGAGCGCTTCACGAGTCCGGATGATTTCTTTGGCGTGAATATCAATGTCGGTGGCCTGGCCGGAAAGGCCCGACATCCACGGCTGGTGGATGAGCACGCGGGAATTGGGCAGGGCATAGCGCTTCTTGGGCGTCCCTGCGGCCAGCAGCACAGCCGCAATCGAAGCGGACTGGCCGATGCAGTAGGTCACTACGTCCGGCCGCACAAACTGCATGGTGTCGTAAATCGCCATTCCGGAGGAGATCGAACCGCCCGGAGAGTTGATGTAAATCGAAATGTCTTTTTCCGGGTCCTCGGACTCGAGGAACAGGAGTTGGGCGGTCACGAGATTGGCCACGTGATCGTCAATCGGCGTGCCGATGAAGATGATGTGGTCCTTCAGCAGCCGGGAGTAAATATCGTAGGCCCGCTCGCCACGGTTCGTCTGCTCGACGACCATGGGAACCAGCGTTGTGGCACGCGGATACGAATCGTCAGTTTGTCTCATTGGGAAATGTTTTGCGCGCTGAGGCACCCGAACCAGAAGTTACTTTTCACCTTTGGCTGTCGTCTCGATCCGGGCAGTGCGGTAGAGCCACTCGATCGTTTTGTCGCTGCGCAACTTCGATTTCATCCTATCGAGCGCCCCCTGCTTTGTCAAGCGAGCCCGCAAAGCCGTTGCCGATTCGCCACTGCGTTCCGCGAGCGTTGCGATCTCCTTTTCTACGTCTTCGTCCGTCGCCTCAACATTTTCAGCGGTGGCGATGCGGTCGAGCAGAAGCTCGGCCTTCACGTCGTCCACGGCAGGGTCGTGCTGCCGCCGGCGCAGCGACACCCAGTCCACATTCACCGCGCGGGGATCCACGCCCTGGGCTGCCAGGGAGCGCACCACACGCTCGAGGCGCGTATCCATCTGATTTTCCACCAGCGCTTCCGGAACGGGGAAATCGTGGCGCTTCACGAGCAGCTCAAGAATTTTTTCGCGCGCCTGCGCCTGCTGCCGCTGCCCCTTTGCCGCTTCCAGATTTTCCAGAATTTTCTTGCGCATCTCGGCGAGCGTCGTAAAATCACCGGTTTCGCCCGCAGTGTCCTTCGCAAATTCGTCATTCAGCTCCGGCAGCTTCTTTTCCTTGATGCCTTGCACTTCGACTGAGTAGTCGTACGTCTTGCCCGCGAGCTTCGGGTCCGGATAATCCTCAGGATACTTAGACTGGAACTTCTTGGTCTCGCCGGGCTGCGCTCCGCGGAGATTTTCCGTGAAACTTTCGAGCGTTTCTTCGGCTCCGAGGTGGCAGAGAATATTGTCAGCCTGCACCGGATCGCCGCCGCCCACGGGCGTCCCTGCCAGCTTCATCAGGACGAAGTCGCCATCCTTGGCGGCGCGCCCCTCCACCGGAACAAATGTTGCTGCGCGCTCGCGCATCTCTTCGAGCGTCTTAGCGACCTGCGCATCGCCAATCTCGATCCCATCCACCTGCACTTCCAGGTTCTTGTACTCGCCCAACTCGAATTCGGGCAGCACTTCAAACACCGCGCGAAACCGCAGGGGCTCGCCTTCCTTAAACTCCACCTTATCTACTTCGGGGCGCGTCACCGGAATGAGTTTTTTTTCATCCAGCGCCTTCTCGAGATATTCGGGCACGAGCGACTGCACTACTTCGCCCTGAATATCGTCAGCGAAGCGCCGCCGGATCAGCGTCACCGGCGCCTTTCCCGGACGAAATCCGGGAACCCGCGCGACGCGCGCGAGATCCCGCGCCACTTTTTCGGCCGCCTTCTGAACATTCTCGGCCGGAATCTCCAACTCGAGCTCACGCTTGCAATTTGCTTCTGTCATGTAAAGTTTTGGTGAGAGCAGACTTTGGCTGCGCCTGTTTCCAATCTGCCTTTCGCCTGTTCGAAATCCAAGGAGGAAGAGGGCAGGGAAGAGCGGCGAAGCTGCACCGCAACTGAATAATCAGTATAGGGAATCCGCGCAAGGACGTCAACCAGACAAGGCGCCCATGCGAGTGCGCGGGCGTCACACCGCTGCTCTTAATCGGCCAACGGAGAGGTCCCTCGGCTCATCCGCCGCGGCGGATTCGCTCGGGACAGCATTTCCTTGCCGGAAATGCTGGTGCGGAAGGAGGGAGTTGAACCCCCACGGCCTTTCGGCCACAGGATCCTAAGTCCTGCGCGTCTGCCAATTCCGCCACTTCCGCGTCGCCTGCTGAGTATAGCATCGCCGCAAATTCATTGGCTCGCCCCAGTCATTTCCCATTGTGTTTCGAACAGTTCCAATTGCGCTTGCCGTCGCACGCAAGTTTTGCTAGTCTCCGCCGCCAGCAGGCCCCAACGCGACTACTTAGGAGACGCCTCATGGCACACTGCACGAAATGCGGAGCGGCTGTCGGAGAAAACGTTGCGTTTTGCCCGGCCTGCGGTGCACCTCAGTCGGCGCATAATCCGGGTCCTGCCGCCGGAAGCGCGCAATCGGGTCTTCAGGAAAATGTCGCCGGGGCACTCTGCTACGTTCTTGGCTGGATTACCGGCCTTATCTTCTTCTTCGTTGACAAGCGCCCTTACGTCCGCTTTCACGCTGCCCAATCCATCGTCGTTTTCGGTGCTCTGAGCATTCTCAGCGAAGTTCTCAGTAATTTCTTCGGTTTCAGCTTCATGACCGGTGGCTGGACGGGCTTCTCGCTCGGCTACGCGCTCTGGCGCCTCGTTCATCTCGTCGGCCTTATTCTGTGGATTCTTTTGATGGTCAAGGCCTACCAGGGTGAACGCTTCCGCGTTCCCATCGCCGCGGACATCGCCGAGAAAATTTTCGGCAAATCGTAGAGCAGCGATATTCCCCAATTCCTGCCCCTCGTGCCTTCAAGGCGCATTGGCGGTTCGCCAGCCGTTCCCTCTTGACAACCAGGGACTGAGCGTCCATCTTTATTGACTTTCCTCGACGCTGGAGAGAATCCGGGCGGGTGGCAGGAGCGTGCATTGAAGGTTCGCGTTTGCTTCCACGACAAGTGTTTTGACGGAGCATCCTCCGCGGCGATCTTCACGCGCTTTTACCGCGAGCGCATCCACCCGGACGCACAGTTCCTCTACACCGGGATGACTCACAAAGCTTCGCAACCGTTCGAAGACGGGATGTTCGACGGCGATGAAAACGCCATCGTTGACTTCAAATATTCCAGCTCGCCCCAGCTCACCTGGTGGTTCGACCACCATCAGAGCGCATTCTTGAAGCCCGAAGACGCCGAGCATTTCCGGCAGGATCATTCCGGAAAAAAATTCTACGATCCGACTTACAAGTCCTGCACGAAATTCCTGGCCACCATCGCTTCCGAGAAATTCGGATTCGATGCCAGGCCTCTCGCGGACTTGATCAAGTGGGGCGATATCATTGATGGCGCTCAATTCGCATCGCCCGAAGTAGCGGTGGGGCTGGCCGAGCCTGCCATGCAGCTCGCCCTGGTGATCGAGGCGGCGCCGGAGATTGATCTTGTCCCGAAGTTGATTCCAGATCTGGTGCGCCTGCCGCTGAGCGAAATCGTGCAACTGCCGCTTGTGAAGAAACACCTTGGCGTTTTGCTCGAGCGTCACCGCCGTTCGGTCGACATTCTGCGCGAGCGCGCTGAATCGCGCGACGGCGTCGTCTATTTCGACGTCAGCGACCTCGACCTCGAGGGCTACAACAAGTTCATCCCCTATTATTTATTTCCGGATGCGCTGTATTCCATTGGCGTGAGCGCCTCCCCCACGCGCGCGAAGGTTTCCGTGGGCACGAATCCCTGGAAGGAAACCTCTGCGGACGTGAATCTGGCATCCCTGTGCGAAAAATACGGGGGTGGCGGGCACGCGCGGGTTGCGGCCATCTCGCTGGGGCCTGGCGACCTGGTCCATGCCAGACAGGTGGCCAAGGAAATCGCGGCAGCGCTCCGGCATTGAGTTCTGCTCGGACTGCGTTGGGCCGGATATTCTCTCGTGCTACAATGAAATTTTCGTGGGCCGCTAGCTCAATTGGTAGAGCAGCTGACTCTTAATCAGTAGGTTGGAGGTTCGAGTCCTCCGCGGTGCATTTGGTAGGCGCACA
>JBGPZR010000138.1:0-6073 GCA_041493845.1 Terriglobia bacterium
GAGCAGCCAGGCCCAGCCGGAGCCGAAGCGAGTGGCGCCGGCCTGCCCGAACTTCGTTTTGAACTCGGCGAAGCTGCCGAAGGTGGACTTGATCGCGCCGGCGAGATCGCCGGAAGGCTCGCCGCCGCCGCCCTTCTTCATGATCTTCCAGAACATCGAGTGGTTCATGTGGCCGCCGCCGTTGTTGCGCACGGCGGTGCGGATGGCTTCCGGCACCTTGCTGAGCTGCGCGAGGAGGTTTTCAACCGAAAGGTTTTGAAGATCGGGCGCGGATTCGAGCGCCTTGTTGAGATTGGTGACGTAAGCGTTGTGATGCTTGTCGTGGTGGATCTCCATGGTCTTCGCGTCAATGTACGGCTCAAGGGCGTCGAAGGCGTATGGCAGAGGCGGCAACGTGTGAGTCATCTGGGGGGCTGCTCCTTGTCCAGAAGTGGTAGTCATATATCTCTCTCCTGATTTCCCGTTCCTGCGCCATAATTATACGCGCTTGGGCTCAAACCGGGACATATGGTGTGAAAATTTCCGGGGGAGCTCACCGAGCGAGCGAATAGTCAGCGCAAAACAATCGCTAAGAGAAAGAAGGAGTCGAGGATGCCAGCCGTCGAGCACGTAGAAAAACATTTCACCGCCACTGCGGCGGTGCGCGACATCGTGATCGGGATGTCCGATGGGCTCACAGTTCCCTTCGCGCTGGCTGCGGGGCTGACCGGGGCTGTGGCCTCGACGGCGATCGTAGTCACCGCCGGGCTCGCGGAAATTGCCGCCGGCTCGATTGCCATGGGACTCGGCGGCTATCTGGCGGCGAAAACGGATAACGAGCATTACGCATCCGAGCTCGGTCGCGAATACCGTGAAACCGTAGAGCTGCCGGAAATCGAAACGGAAGAAGTGGCAAAAGTTTTCCGCGACTATGGGCTTTCGCAGGAACAGATGGCGCCGATCGTCACGGCCATCACCGCCGACCAGAAGAAGTGGGTGGATTTTATGATGCGCTTCGAGCTGGGACTGGAAGCGCCGGACCCGGCGCGCGCGAGCCGCAGCGCCGGAACGATTGCGGCTTCGTATATCGTGGGTGGCCTGGTGCCGCTCGCGCCCTACATACTGATGAAGCAGATGATGGTGGCGCTGTGGGTTTCGGTGGGCGTGACGCTGCTGGCGCTTTTTATTTTCGGCTCGATCAAGGGACATTACACCGGCGTGAAGCCACTGCGCGGAGGAATGCAGACGGTGCTCGTCGGCGGCTTGGCTGCGGCGGCTGCATTTTTCATCGCGCGGTTGATTAGCTAAGAATGCGTAGTTGAAATTGATTAGCCGAAGCCGTCCCGTTTGCAGTTGGGTCTCAGCCGTGGCGGACGCCCCAGCATTCATTGCGGCTGTCTTTCCTCCGGCTCTTCACCGAGATTTCCGAACGGCCACAGGTGAAATAATCTCAGCTCCACGTCCTCGTGTTTGTGTACCAGCATGCGCGCCGTCTTTTCGGCGGGCCAGGGAACGGCGAGGCGGTCGGGGCGGTCCGCGATCCAGAAAGCGGTGAGGGCCATGACGGTCGCGTTGCGATCGAGAATGTCGGCCCGCACTTTATCGAAGGTGTCCACAGCCGAGTGGTGCGTGTATTTGTAATCGGGCGAATCCTGGTCGAGATTAATGCCGGGGAGCCCGGCAAGAATGAACGGGCCGGTATCGGTTCCGAATTCGACTTCATCGTCCACGCGTAGATTTCCAAACGCCTGGAGCGCGCCCGCGAATTTCTCGACCGCGGGGACCAGATCGGTGCGGCCCCCAAGCTGTAGGCCGTTGACAGGGCCCTGGCCATCGTCGAGAACAACGGCGGCCACATGATTGGCCATCTCGTTCTTGTGCATCTTGGTGTAGGCGAAGGAGCCGAGCAGCCCTTGTTCCTCGCCGGTGAAGAGAACGAAGCGGAGGGTGCGGCGCGGCTTGTAGCCGGATTTCAGGATGGCTTCCGCGGCGCCAAGCGTTGCCGTGGTGCCCACGCCGTTGTCGGTGGCGCCGGTGGCCAGATCCCAGGAATCGAGGTGGCCTCCGACGACGACAATCTGTTCCGGATGTTCTGTGCCGCGAATTTCGCCGAGCACGTTGGCAGTATCCACGGGCTTATCGGTCACACGGTTTTGCACATCAATTTTCAGGCGCACCGGTTTGCCGCGCTCGATAAAGCGCTCGATCTGTTCCTCGTCTTCCGCGGCCATGCTCACCACGGGGATCTCGAAATACTCGTCGAACCCCAGCGCGCCGGTGTGCGTCAGGCGCATGCCGGCTGCTTTGACTCCGGCCTGCCCGGCGATGACGGCGACTGCTCCGGCTTTTTGCGCTGCTCTGAGGAACCCGCCGAACTTTGCGAATTCCGCGGCGTCATGCGGCGGCCGAGGGCCGCGATGCACGATCATGATCACTTTCCCGCGCCAATTCGCGCGGTTGTTTTTCAGCTCCTCTTCGAAATTGTTGGCGTTGACGGTGACGATCGCCGCCTCCACGCCGCCCGCGGGCGTCGAGCCGACCCAGCCGAGCGAGTCCACCGTGAGGCGGCGATGAACCGGCGCGACCATCACGGCGTCGGCAGACACGCGCGTCCAGCCGCGCGAGATCTGGTATGACTCCTTATGAACATTCTCGAGGCCCAGGGATTTCATCTTCTGCAGGCCCCATTCGCCGGCTTGCGCCTCGGCGGGCGAGCCGGTGACGCGGCCGCCGATGTCGTCGCTCAATTCTTCCAGGTACTCGTAGGTGTGAGTTTCCATGGTGCCCGCGCCGGCGACGGCCGCGAGCGCCGGGAGCGTGCCATCTTCGGCGGGGGAGGGTGTGTTCGAGCCATTCGTGGAGCCGGCCGCCGGGCGCACCGTCGCGAGTGAGAACGCCGCCATGCAGACGAGCGCAAGAATCTTTCGATTCATCTTGAACTGCTCCTTTCCCTGGAACTGCAGATTCGGGGAGTGTGATTAGGACGGAATCAGTCTCTCATAGGGCCCTTGCTTGGACGAGTAAGAAGAGGAATGGTTGCGCTGAGAAAAGGATGAAACTGCCTTGCTCTGTTGACACCGTCGTGACGACGCCGGATAGCTCGCAGTGAGCAATCCGAAAAGCCTCAGGTCAGTCCCGACAGAAACGGTCGGGACGGGACCTGAGCTACAGAACCGCTGGGAAGAAGGCTTAACAAACGAGGTGAGAACGGAGAACGCCAAACAGCCTCTACTTTCGAGCCGGGGAATTCAGGCAAAGCCTCGAAGGTTGGTCTTCACGTCAGGGTGATAGGAGCGCGGGAGACGCGGTTGACACAAAGCCACTTCTTTGCATCCTATTACAGGCATCCAATCCATTGCGGGGAGTGGCCAGCCGCAGGCGCGGGCGGGCGCAGGGTTGATCGCGTGGATGGCATTCAGAAAACATGAGTGATCTGGAAGTAGAGTGTCAGCGGTAGATTTAGAATCGTTCCACGTTTGAGTGCGAATGAAACTCAGCCCGGCGAAACACAATTTCCCAAGCACTGCGTCAAATAGAAGGAGATTCACGGCCCGGCCGCGGCGTTAGCGCGGACGGCGCCCAAAGCAATTATGGACAAAAAACAAGGAGAGACAGCCATGCAGGAAAGTGTATTGAAAATTCGGCGCTGGGTGGCCACGGTTGTGGTGCTGGTGGCGCTTGCGGCAGGAGGGATTCTGTCGCAGGGGCTAAAGGATTGGACGGGCCATGCGGTGCTAGGCGCGGCGAAGGCCGCACCCACGATCGCAACGGATGGCGCGCCCGTGAACCTGGGCAATTTCGCTAACGGTTTTTCATCCGTGGTGAAGCCCGCGCTGCCGGCGGTGGTGAATATTCGCTCGTCGAAAGTGGTGAAGTCGCAGGGGCGCAACGGAGGCTCGCCATTCAATGATCCATTCTTCCGCCAGTTTTTCGGCGACCAGTTCGGCCAGCGCAACCCGCAGGCGCAGCGCGAACAGAGCCTGGGCTCCGGCGTCATCATCACCACCGACGGAACGGTGCTCACCAACAATCACGTGATTGACGGTGCGTCCGACATCAAGGTGTATCTCAGCGACAAACGCGAGTTCAAGGCCACGCTCGTGGGCACCGATCCCAAGACGGACGTAGCCGTGCTGAAAATCGACGCCAATAACCTGCCTACTCTGCCGCTCGGAAATTCTTCGTCGCTGCAGGTGGGCGATTTGATTTTCGCCATCGGCGATCCGTTCGGCATCGGCGAGACCGCGACCATGGGCATCGTCAGCGCCAAAGGCCGCGGCGGGCTGGGCATCGAAAGTTACGAAGACTTCATCCAGACCGACGCCGCCATTAACCCGGGAAATTCCGGCGGGGCGATGATTGATCTGCACGGCAACCTGGTGGGCATCAACACGGCCATTTTGACGGGAGGCTCGGGCGGCAATCAGGGCGTCGGTTTTGCAATTCCGATCAATCTGGCGCGCAACGTGATGGACCAGATCCGCACGCACGGCAAAGTCGTCCGCGGGTATATGGGCGTGTACATCCAGGATGTGACTCCGGAAATTGCCAAGCAGTTCCACTTGAATGAAGCGCGCGGCGCGCTGATCGGTGATGTCTCGACCGACACGCCCGGCGCACATGCCGGTCTGAAGCGCGGTGACGTCATCCTCGCCGTAAATGGCCAGGAAGTAAGCGGCGCCAATCAGCTTCGGCTGGAAATCTCGCAGACGCCTCCTGGAACGCAAGTGAAGCTGAAGGTCTGGCGCGACGGGAAGGCGCAGGACACCAACCTCACGCTGGGCGAACTGCCGGAAAAGGCGGAGAAAGCCAGCGAGGGTGAAGAGGGCGGCGGCACGCTCGAGGGAGTGGATGTAGAGAACGTCACTCCAGAAATCGCGCAGCAACTCAATCTGAAAGCCAGTACGCACGGCGTAGTGGTCACTTCGGTTGACCCATCGAGCGTTGCGGCATCGCAGGGACTCAGGCAGGGCGATGTGATCCAGGAAGTCAATCACAAGCCGGTCACCAACGTGGAGGAGTATCGGCGCGCGATGGCGAGTGCGGAGAAACAGTCCGTACTGCTGCTCGTCAATCACGGCGGCGTGACCACCTACATCGTCGTCGAGGGGCACTAACCTAAAAACCTACTCAACACGCAAAGGCACGGCCATCCCCTGGCCGTGCCTTTGCATCTTCATCACTGAGTCAAGAATTTCCGCAACGCGTCCCCAGCCGGCGGGTTAAAGTTCAGAATGGGAACAAATCATGAGGATTCCGACTCCCAATTTGATATGCGCGGGGCTAACTAGTTTTCAAGCCCTACCAATTGGGTTATCGCTTTCAGCACGACTGGGGATAGAATGGTACTTGAGTTCTATTCACCCCAGCCATCCGTTCTAGTACTAAAGTAGTGTCGGGCCACTTGTGTCTCGACGCATCTTAGTACGGGAAAGGCATTCGGAGACAGCCATGGCAAGGGTCACGAACCAAATCGTGTTTCGCGGATCGCTCCTCCCCGAAGGCCAGCCGCGTTGGGGCTCGTTTAGCGCAGGATTGGGCCTGGAATTCATCTTCCTCGCGGCTATCGTCATTGTCCCGATGCTGATGCCCCAGAAGCTCGAACTGGTCCATCGTTACTGGACCACGCCTATTGCGGCGCCGGTGATCGAAGCCTGGAAACCACAACCGCCTCCGCCGCCGGTGAAGCCGACGCCGGTAAAGCACACGATCGTCAAGCCAGCCCCAAAGCCTGAACCAGTAGCGATCGTGGAACCGCCGAAGCCGAAGATTATCTCGCCGGTGTTCAGTTCTCCGATTGCCAAGCCGGTGACCGCGAAAAAGAACACGCCGAGGCCCGACTTGCCGGATGTCGCCAAGGTTTTCCCGACGCAGGCTCCCTCGATGGGCAGCTCCGCGATCCCAACGATCAAGAAGCCGCGGGAAGCTGTGCAAACCGGTGGATTCGGCGATCCGAATGGCGTTCCAGCGAATGCCCAGGCAGCCAGTCATTCACCCAATATCAACTCGAAGGGCGCCTACGACATGCCGACAGGCCCTGGCTACGGGAACGGGACAGGCGGGGCGAAGGGAGCTCGCGGAGTTGTGGCGAGCA
>JBGPZR010000115.1:0-6742 GCA_041493845.1 Terriglobia bacterium
CGGCATCGGATTGGCCCAGCTTGTGCTCCATCTGACCGCGAATCCATATCTGACGCGCACGGAATTGCTGAAGCTGGTTTCCTACTTCATCGTATTTTTTCTGACGGCGCAGGCGTTTCGGGAGCGAGCCGATTTGATGAGGCTGGCATGGTTTCTGGTTTTCCTCGGATTCGCCATCTCACTGCTGGGAATCATTCAGCATTTCACCTCGGAAGGGAAAATTTACTGGTTCCGCGAGCTCACTCTGGGCGGCGACCCGTTCGGCCCCTACGTGAATCGCAACCATTTTGCAGGGTTCGTGGAGCTGGTATTGCCGGTGGGGCTGGCGCTGCTGGTTTTCCGCGGGCTGCGCAGCGACGCTTTTCCGATGGTCGGGCTGCTGACGATTGTTCCGCTGGGGGCGCTGATTCTGTCGGGCTCACGAGGCGGGATCGTGACTCTGGCATTCGAATTGGGAGTGCTCGTGCTGCTGGCGCGAAGCCGCAAGCGGCCGGAAGGACCGCGCATCGCGGCCATCGCGATAGTAGGACTCGCGGCCGTTGCGCTGATCGCCTGGATGGGGGCGGGGAAGGCGATCGAACGGTTTTCGAACGTGCGCGCCGGAGATGTGCTGCTCGCGCGGCGTGCGACCATGTTTCGCGGCGCCTTGCACGTTTTTCTGGATCATCCAATCCAAGGCAGCGGCCTGGGGACTCTCGTGGCAGTTTATCCGCGCTACGAAACTGGCTACGACGGCAGAGTGGTGGATCATGCCCACAACGACTACATCGAAATCCTGGCGGAAACCGGGATACTAGGCGGCCTGTGCTGCGCGGCATTCCTGTGGATTTTGTTCCGTGAGGCGCGCAAGAATTTCGAGACGGAGCAGGGACATTTCTCTCGCGCGCTGCATGCCGGCGCTATCACCGCCGTGGGGGGGCTGCTGCTCCACAGCTTTGTGGATTTCAACCTGCACATCCCTTCGAACGCGCTGCTCTTCCTGCTGCAGGCTTATCTAGCTACTTCGCCCGCGCTTCCTTCGGAATCGCCTGCGCGGCGGCACCGCGGCCGCGCGCCAGTTCACGCGACCAGTGAAGCTGCCGGCTAAGCAACTCCCCGATTGCGAATATTCCAGAAGAAGAATCCTTCGAAGAGGTTTTTGCCGGCGATTTCGCTTTTGATTCGAATGCTTCGATGAAGCTGGCGATTGACACCGGCGCGCTGACTGGGCCATAGTGTCCACGGGGTTATCCGTCGAATGGCTGTCACGGTCCGTGGGGTCTCGGACTGGCTGAAGGCAAGTCTTGTTTTCATCCTGCTCGTGTTCCTCTGGGGCGCGCAGGCTGCTTACGGCCAGGAAAAACTCGAAACTCCGCAGCAAACGAACGAAAAAATCCAGAAGCTGGCGGACCTCGCGCGGGCCCACCCGGTGGACACGCCCATCGGAGCAGGGGACCTGCTGCACATCGAGGTCTTCGACGTCGCAGAACTCACGCGCGACGTGCGCGTGAGCGAGACGGGCGAATTCAGCTATCCGCTGATTCCCGGGAGAATTCCGGCCGCCGGCCACACTCCTTTTCAATTGGAAACCAACCTGGAGCGATTGCTGCTCGAGAACGGCTTGGTGTCGCATCCGCAAGTTTCTGTCTTCGTGAAGGAGCAGAACAGCCAGCCTGTTTCGATTGTGGGAGCGGTAGCGCACCCGATGGTCTACCAGATCATCCGGCCGACAACATTGCTGGAAATTCTAGCGGCCGCCGGAGGGATCGCCGATGCAGCGGGAAGCGTGGTGATCATCACGCGCCCCAACCATGTGACGGCGGAGAAGACTTCTACGGGCAGTGCAACAAATGATTCCCCGGCGGACTCGCAAACGATCACCATCCACATCCAGGATCTGATTGAATCGGGAAACGCTTCCTACAACATCCTCGTTTACGGGGGCGACGTGGTAAGCGTTCCCCAGGCAGGGATCGTATATGTGGCAGGCGCGGGGGTGGCACAGCCCGGCGGATACGTCCTGCAGGCTCACGGGGAACAGATCACCGTGTTGAAAGCCGTGGCGCTGGCGCACGGGCTGACCGGATATGCGAAGGCTAATGACGCCGTGATCTTTCGCACCAACCCCGCGACGGGGCAGCGGGATCAGATACCGGTTCGCATCAAGGAAATCGAAAAGAACAAGACGGAAGATATAGCCATGAAATCCAACGACATTTTATACATTCCTGACAGCGCGGGAAGGAAAGCGCTCGCCCGAGGCGCTGAGGCAGCAATTGGTGTTGGGACATCCGCTGCGATATTTCGCATAGGAACGAAAAACTGAAGAATTTGAGGGCCGATGTGGATGATGGCGTGAGGAACCAGGACTGATGGAAGAAGCATCCAGACTGATCGCACGAGATCGAAAGGGCGGTGAATCACTGGCGGTGATCCCCGCGCCGTCGGTGCTTCCCTGGGACCAGGCGCCGCGGGAACCGCACCTGCTGGATTATTTCATCATCCTGCGCAAACACCAGTGGCTGGTGCTGACGTTCCTGCTGACGGTCGTGACCGTGGTGACCATCGCGTCCTTCAAGATGAAACCGGTATACGAAGCGGCGGCGCGAGTGGAAGTGGACCGCGAAGCGCAGAATATGCTGCCGTTCCAGGACCCGAATTCCTACGGCGAGTTTGTGGACATGGAGAATTACATCGAGACGCAATCGAAGATTTTGCAGAGCGAGACGCTCGCCCTGCAGACGATCAAAGCGCTCGATCTGGGTCGGTATCCCGAGTTCGGGGGCACGGCGAACTCCTTGACGTGGGCGCATGGCGCCGGGGCCGCGCGGCGGCCGGCGATCCTGGGAGCCTTCCTGGGACGGCTCATCGTGAAGCGCGTGCCGAACAGCCGGCTGGTCGAAGTGCAATTCGAAGCGCAAGATCCGCAGCTTGCGGCGCAGGTGGTGAATACGCACCTGCAGAGCTATATCGAGCAAAATTTCCGGAGCAAATACGACGCAACGACGCAGGCGTCCAACTGGCTTTCCGCAGAACTCGAAGAGCTGCGCATCAAGGTGGAAAAATCAGAAGACGCCCGCATCGCTTACGAGCGGCAGAATCAAATCTGGCAGATCGACGAAAAGCAAGACATCACCACCCAGAAACTGGCGGACCTGAGCAAAGCGGTGACCGAAGCGCAAACCCTGATGGCGGAGAAGGAAGCGCTCTACCGCATGGCGGCCACCGGTAACGTGGACGCCCTTCCCGCGGCGCGGGAAAACGTAGTGATCCAAGACTTGCTGAAGCGCAAGACGGAGCTGGACATGAGTTACTCCGAGGCGAGCCACCAGTATGGTCCGAACTATCCGAAGGTGCTACGACTGGCCGCGCAGCAGAAAGAACTGGAAGAGGAATTAGAGAAGGCGCGGAAGACCGTGATTGAGAGCGTGCAACAGGAATTCGGCACAGCGCGGCAACGAGTGGAGCTGCTGCAGGAGGCGCTCGACAAGCAGAAGGCGGAAGCAAACGACCTGGCCGAAAAATTGGTGCAGTACCACATCCTGCAGCACGACGCGCAGTCGAACAAGACACTCTACGACGGCCTGCTGCAAAAACTGAAAGAGGCGGGCATCACGGCGGGGCTGCGGTCGAGCAACATCCGCGTCGTGGACCCGGCGCTGGCGCCCTCCAGCCCTTCGCGGCCGCAGAAGGCGCGGAATATTTTGCTGGCCATCCTGGTGGGATTGGTGGGTGGAGTCGGTCTGGCACTTTTCCGCGAGTACCTCGACAACACGGTCAAGTCGCCGGACGATATCGAAGCGCTGACGGGGCTGCCCTCGCTAGCCGTAGTGCCTTCCCTGCCGGGATTAAACGGGCATCACCGCCGGTTGTCGCGGTTCTCGCGCGAGCCGCACCCGCCGGTCACAGCAGGCCCACGCGTGGAATTACTCTCCTACGTTCAGCCGAAGTCGCAAATCTCGGAGGCGTTTCGGGCGCTCCGGACGTCACTGCTGCTGTCCCAGGCCGAGCATCCGCCGCAGGTGATACTGGTGACCAGCGCTCTGCCACGCGAGGGGAAAACGACGGCGGCCGTGAACCTGGCCGTCACGCTGGCGCAGTTGGGCGATCGAACTCTGCTGATGGATTCCGACCTGCGCAAGCCCGGGGTTCGCCGGGCATTGAATCTGACGATCGGGAAGGAAGGCGGGTTGAGCTCGTATCTGGCGGGAGTATCGACGCTGGATGAAGTGATTATCCCGCACCCGACGATCACGAACCTGGAGGCGCTGACGACCGGGCCGGTGCCGCCGAGTCCGGCGGACTTATTGTCATCCCACCGGATGCGCGAGGCCATCACGGAATTGCGGAGGCGGTACAAGTTTATCGTGATTGATTCCCCGCCGATCATGGCAGCGACGGATGCGGTGATTCTGTCGTCGCTGACCGACGGCGTTCTGCTGGTGGTGCGGAGCGGCGAGACACCGAAAGAAGCTTTCACGCGGACGTGCGATCTGCTGGCGGCGGTGAAGAGCCGGTTGCTGGGCGTGGTGCTGAACGCGGTGGACTCAAGCGCGCCGGACTACTACTACTCCTATCGCTACTACCCCTATGCATATGGCTATGGGTACGGCGAAGACGTTGACAAGACATCCCGGTTCCCAGCCGGGCCGGGCGAAACAGACGATTCCGCAAGCTAGGGGGCAATCTTGCGTTACCTGATAACCGGCGGGGCGGGATTCATCGGTTCGCATTTGGCTGAGGCGCTGCTGGGTCGCGGCGATGAGGTGTTTATCCTGGATGATCTCTCGACCGGCAGCGTCGAAAATATTCGCCACCTGAAATCGAATTCCCGGTTTCACTACACATTCGACACAATCCAGAACAAGCAAACGCTGGCCGAGTTGGTGGACGAATCGGATGTGGTGGTGCATCTCGCCGCGGCTGTCGGAGTGCGGCTGATTGTCGAAAGCCCTGTGCGCACGCTGGAGACGAATGTGTACGGGACGCAACTGGTTCTGGACGCGGCGTCAAAGAAAAAGAAGCTGGTTTTTATGGCCTCGACTTCCGAGGTGTACGGCAAGAGCGACAAAGTGCCATTCCGTGAAGATGCGGATCTGGTGCTGGGACCGACCACAATCGGGCGGTGGAGCTACGCGGCGTCGAAGGCACTCGACGAATTCCTGGCGCTGTCATACTGGAAAGAGAGAAAGCTTCCAGTGATGATTGCGCGGCTGTTCAACACCGTGGGGCCCCGCCAGACCGGGCGATACGGGATGGTGGTGCCAAACTTTGTGCGCCAAGCGCTGGCAGGTGAGCCGATAACTGTTTTCGGAACGGGCCAGCAATCGCGCTGCTTCTGTGACGTGCGCGACACAGTGGAAGCGATGCTGCGGCTGCTGGGGAACGAACGCGCGATCGGCGAGGTGGTGAACGTCGGCACGGACCACGAGATTTCGATCGAGGGGCTGGCGCATTTTATGAAGCAGCGGGCCCAGAGCCAGTCGCCGATCACCTTTGTCCCTTACGACCAGGCCTACGAACCGGGGTTCGAAGACATGCCGCGGCGCATCCCTTCGCTCGAAAAGCTGGAAAAGCTTACGGGCTTCCGGCCGCGAACTTCCCTCGGTGAAATTGTGGATCGCGTCATCGCTTACTACCGGGGCGAGAAAACTGCGGGCGTGGCGCCTGCCACCGGCCGTGCGGCAGCCCAGGCGGCCACCGACTAATTGGCTGAATTCTGCGCCGGGGTTTCAGCGGCGCCGCGCGCTGATTGCGACGCGGTGAAATGACTCGAAGGCCAGCCCAGCGCAACCGGGAACACCCAGCTTCCGGGCCCAGCCTCGCAGCGAATGAATGAGCCACCCTGTTCGAATGGTTTCCGCGCGGCGCGATGCACCGGCCGATCTTGGTGCGCGTGGCGCGAGGAGTCTTGTGCGGGAGCGGAGATTCTAGGACAATTCTTGCGGCATGACTGAAGAAACACTGAACAATTCCTCAGCAAGCAACCGCGTGGAAAGAGCCGGCTCACTGCGGCGTGTCCCCGGCGCTTCGTTTCCCGAGGACGGGACGGAGCGCAAGAGGACCAGCACGACGCTTTCGGTGATCGTGCCGGTTTACAACGAGCAGTATCTGGTGGCCACGAGCCTCGCGCGGCTGAAAATTCTCGCCGAATCACCTTTGCTGCGCTTGGTAAAGGTGATCGTGGTGGACGACGGTTCGACGGACGGCACGCCGGAAGCCATCGCGCGTTTTCGCGCCTCGCTCGAAGCCGGAGGGAGCGACCCGAACATCCACTGGGTCTGGGTGGGCCACGGGAAGAATCTAGGCAAAGGAGCGGCGATTCGCACGGCGCTCACGCACGTGGACACGGAACTGGTGGTGGTCCACGACGCGGACCTCGAATATCATCCGCCCGATCTGCTGCCGATGGTGGAACTGTTCCTGTGTGAAGATGCCGACGCGGTCTTCGGCTCGCGGTTCATGCCGGGCGGCTACAAGCGCGCGCTTTTCTTCCGGCATGCGCTGGGAAACAAATTGCTCACGTTCTTGTGCGATCTCGTCTGCGACCTGAACCTGACCGACATGGAAACCTGCTACAAGATGGTGCGGGCGGACCTGCTGAAGAGCATTCCGCTGGAAAGTTCCAGGTTTGACGTGGAGCCGGAGCTGGCGATCAAGTTGGCAAAGCGCGGCAGCCGAATTTTCGAAGTGCCCATCAGCTATTCAGGCCGGACCTACCGCGAGGGCAAGAAGATCAACTGGAAAGACGGCATGCGCGCGC
>JBGPZR010000155.1:0-5675 GCA_041493845.1 Terriglobia bacterium
CGCATAGTTTCGGGCACTACGGTTACACCGGCACGTCGCTCTGGCTAGATCAGGAGCGCGGGCTCTTCATCATCTTGCTCACGAATCGCGTGAACCCCACAGTCGAAAACATCAAAATTCGCCAGGTGCGCCCGGCGCTTCACGACTCTGTTTTCGAGGCTTTGGGCCTGGCGAACCAGCACGTCGCGGCTCGATAACTCCCGCGGCACATCAGGCAACGGAATCCCTCGTGGCGCAGAAACGGGAGCATCCCTCCCGGTATAATCAAAATGGGCACGGGGGCGCGGGTTGAAACCCTTCACGACGGAACAGCGAAATCCTCGATCGCGCGGGCTCGACGCGAAAAGCACGATCAAAATTCTGCGCCTCCTGAACCGCGAAGACGCGCGCGTCGCGATGGCGGTGCGACGGGAGCTGCCAAAGATCTCGCGCGCTGTGGATGCCATCGTAAAAAGCATCCGAAGCGGCGGAAAGCTTGTCTACGTCGGCGCGGGAACCAGTGGGCGGCTCGCCGTCCTGGACGCGGCGGAGTGCCCACCCACGTTCGGCACGCCGCCGCGAATGGTGCAGGCGATTATTGCCGGAGGTGAACGGGGGCTGCGCCATGCCGTCGAAGGTGCGGAAGATTCTGCTGCCAGGGGTGCGCGAGATCTGGCGGCCGCTGGAATTTATTCCCGCGATGTTGTCGTGGGAATTGCAGCCAGCGGCGCGACGGCCTACGTCCTGGGCGCCATTCGTCTGGCGAAGCGGCGCGGCGCTGTGACAGTGGGGATCACATCGAACCCACGTTCCCCGCTCGCACGGCGAGCGAGCATCGCGATCGCGCTCAATACGGGGCCGGAGGCAATTGCAGGCTCGACGCGAATGAAAGCCGGCACCGCGCAAAAAATGGTCCTCAACCTGCTATCCACCGCATCGATGGTGCGCCTCGGCAGGGTTTATGGGAACTGGATGATTTACGTGGCGCTGACAAATCAGAAGTTGCGCCGGCGCGGCGAGCGGATTCTGGAGGAAGCCGTGGGCGCAAGTCCGTCTGCTGCCAGACACGCGCTGCGGCAGTCGGGACACAATTTGCCGGTAGCACTGATCATGCTGATGACAGACGTAGAGAAGCGCGACGCCGTGCGATACCTCGCAAAATCGGGCGGCAATGTTCCGCTGGCGCTGAAGGCGGCAAGATTGCAGCGCGTCAAGACGATGCGGCGCGACAAATAACATGGACCGTTTCAAGATCGAAGGCGGACGCAGGCTCGAGGGCACTGTTCAGATCAGTGGCGCGAAAAACGCTGCCCTTCCGGCTATGGCGGCGGCCCTGCTCACCAGCGAGACGGTGCACCTTCAGAATATTCCGCACGTCCGCGACATCATCACCATGGCCAAGTTGCTGGCCTACATGCACTGCCGCGTGGAAAGCCCGGACATTCCGCCGAGCGAATTCATAATCCAGGCAGAAAAAGTGTCGCAGAGGGAGGCGCCCTACGAGCTGGTGAAAACGATGCGCGCTTCCGTTCTGGCGCTCGGACCACTGGTCGCGCGCTTCGGGTTTGCGCGCGTTTCGCTGCCCGGCGGATGCGCTATCGGCGCGCGCCCGATTGACATTCACATCCAGGCGCTTGAAAAGCTGGGCGCTGAAATTGCCGTGGAGCATGGCTACGTGGAAGCGCGTGCGAAAAGGCTGCGCGGCGCGCATTTGCGCTTCCCCAAGATCACCGTGACCGGCACGGAAAATATCCTGACCGCTGCCGTGCTGGCAGAGGGCGAAACGATCCTCGAAAATTCGGCGCGCGAGCCCGAAGTGACCGACCTTGTCGAACTCCTCATCAAAATGGGCGCGAAGATCGAAGGCGCAGGAACTTCGACGCTGCGCGTTCAGGGTGTCGAGCGATTGCACGGCGCCACGCATGCCGTGATTCCCGACCGCATCGAGGCAGGCACATTCCTGGTTGCTGGTGCGATCACGGGCGGCGAACTTCTTCTGAAGGATTGCAACCCGGGCCATCTGGGCGCCGTCATCGAAAAGTTAAGAGAATGTGGAATTGAAATCCGCTGCGAAGGAAATCATTCGCTGCGCGTGCGCGCGACCGGAAAATTAGCGGCTGCCGACGTGACCACAGCGGAATATCCCGGCTTTGCCACGGACATGCAGGCTCAATTCATGGCGCTGGCAACGCAGGCGCACGGCGTCTCGCGCGTGCGCGAAACCATTTTCGAAAACCGCTATCTCCACGCGAGCGAAATGTCGCGCATGGGCGCGAACATCGTTGTCGAGGGAAATCTTGCCATCGTCACCGGGCCCACGCCCCTGAGCGGTGCTCCCGTGACGGCTTCGGACTTGCGGGCGAGCGCTTCGCTAGTGCTTGCCGGCCTAGTGGCCAACAACACCACCTGGATTGACCGCGTTTACCACATTGACCGCGGCTACGAGCGCATCGAAGAGAAGCTCTGTGGCATCGGCGCACGCATCGAGCGCGTCGCTTAACCTCTGCGCAACAAAAAGGGAGGCGATTCCTCGCCTCCCTTTGGTGCATTTATACCGCCGGGCTTGCGCCCAACATTTCGCTTGTTACTGCGGTGATCCGGCTGCCTCGGTTTTTTGTTGCTTTTCGCGCAGGACGGCCTTGCGGCTCAAGCGGATTTTATTCCCCTCGATGGCCAGCACTTTCACCAGAATCTGGTCGCCTTCCTTCAATTCGTCGCGGACCGAGCGAATGCGCGCTTCCGCGATTTCGCTGATGTGCAGCAGTCCGTCCGTGCCGGGGAAAATCTCGACGAATGCGCCAAAATCCGCGATGCGCACCACTTTGCCGAGATATGTTTTCCCGATCTCAGCGGTCGCAGTGACATCCCGAATCATTTTCAGCGCCTCTTCGGCGGCGGGGCCATTGTTGGCGAACACGTGGACTTTGCCGTCGTCCATCACGTCGATCTTCACACCCGTCGCCTCGATGATCGAGCGGATCTTCTTTCCGCCCGGCCCGATCAAGTCGCGGATCTTGTCCGTGGGAATGCTGAGCATGTAGAGGTGCGGCGCGTAGGTGGAAATTTCCTTGCGGCCGCTGGAAATCGCGCGGTCCATGATGTCGAGGATTTCAAGCCGCGCCTTCCGAGCCTGGGCCAGCGCCTCGCGCATCATGGAAACACTCACGCCGCTCACCTTGATGTCCATCTGCAGCGCCGTGATTCCCTGCCGCGTGCCGGCCACTTTGAAGTCCATGTCGCCGTAGTGATCTTCGGCTCCAGCAATGTCGGTCAGGATGGCGTACTTGTCGCCCTCGACGACCAGCCCCATCGCGATTCCGGCGCAGCCGGACTTCAAAGGCACGCCGGCATCCATCAAAGCCAGCGAGCCGCCGCAAACCGTTGCCATTGATGAGGAGCCGTTCGATTCAAGGATGTCCGAAACCACGCGCATCGTGTACGGGAACACATCTTCCGATGGGAGCAGATTGAGCAGGGAGCGCTCGGCCAATGCGCCGTGTCCAATCTCGCGCCGGCCGGGCCCGCGAAGAAACTTCACTTCGCCCACGGAGAATGGCGGGAAATTGTAGTGCAGCATGAAGCGCTTGAAGGCCTCCTCCTCGAAGAGAAGGTCCAGACGCTGTTTGTCCTCTTTGGTGCCAAGCGTGGTAGTCGCCAGCGCTTGCGTCTCCCCTCGCGTGAAGAGAGCCGAGCCATGAGCACGTGGCAGCACGCCCACTTCGCATGTGATCTGGCGGATCTGCTCAAAGGCGCGTCCATCCGGACGCCGGTGGCGGCCCAGCATGTCGTCGCGGAAAATATGCTCCCGCAGCCGCCCAAATGCGCGGTAGGCGAGTTTGCGGCGTTCTTCGTCTTCTTCGGCAATCGCCGCGAGGATCTCTGCCTTGATGCCATCCACCAGCCCGTAGCTTTCAAGCTTCGGATGCTTGGCGGTGTCGAGCGCGTCGCGAAGCCGCTCGCCGTACTTCTGGGTAATCTCCTTGTAGAGCGCTTCGTCGAATGCCGGCGGCTTCACCTCCACCTTCACCGGCTTCACTCGATCATGCAGCTCGCGAATCTCCGCGACAACCTTGCGGATCTCGGCGTGCGCGAATTCCAGCGCGTCCGACATGGTATCTTCCGAAACTTCCATGGCTCCAGATTCCACCATCACAATCGCTTCATCCGAACCGGCAACGATGATGTTCAACTGGCTGGTTTTTTGCTCGGCGACGGTCGGATTCACAACGAGCTTCCCGTCCAGCAATCCCACGCGTACGCAAGCGATGGGCGTAACGAAGGGAATCTTTGATATGTACAGCGCCGCGGACGCAGCCGTGACGGCGATCACGTCCGGGTCGTTCTCGCTGTCTGCGGAGAGCACCATGGCCACGATTTGCGTTTCCGTGGACCAGCCTTCCGGAAACAAAGGCCGCAGCGGGCGATCCGTCAGCCGTGAGGTCAGAATCTCGCGCTCCGAGGGGCGCCCTTCGCGCTTGAAAAATCCGCCGGGAATCTTCCCGGCCGAATACGTGTACTCACGGTAGTCCACCGTGAGGGGCAGAAAATCTTTTTCGGTGACCTTGTTGTCCATGCACGCCGTTGCCAGCACCACCGTATCGCCATAACGCGCCACCACGGCGCCGTGCGCCTGCCGCGCAATCTTCCCTGTTTCCAGCGTCAATTTCCGCCCGCCCAGGTCCAGACTTACTTGTTCAAACATTCCGTCGCATCCTTTGCGCCCCGGGTCGCCGGGACGTCATTTCAGTTACGAGAGATAGCTCTCGGTCAGTTTGTCGAAGGGAAAACAAGCGAAGAATACAGAGCGGGAGACTACCGTGTGGACGAACTCTTGAAGCACGGCCCAGCCGGCCCGCATGTCGCCCGACAACTTTGGTTTGTGCGGTGGAAAAGCGTGCGGCCCGTTGGGCCGTTCAGGCAATCCGCGCTACTTGCGCAGGCTGAGTCGTTCCACAATCTCGCGATACCGATCCGGGTCGCGGCGATTCAGATAGTCCAACAGCCGGCGACGCTTGTTGACCATCATGATCAACCCGCGCCTCGAGGCGTGATCCTTTACGTGGGACTTTAGGTGGGTGGTGAGGTAGTTGATGCGCTCGCTCAACAACGCAATCTGCACTTCCGGCGAACCCGTGTCTTTCGGATGCGTCCGGAACTGCTCGATAACTTCCGTCTTGGCTTCCATCAACTCGCCCCTCCCCCTCTGATACGTCGTGCCCTGCTCTTCTCTCTTTGTCTGCTCTTCGACGATAAAAATGCTAGCACAGAGCCTAGCGGACGCAAAGGAATTTTAAGTAGGTTCCTGGTCGGGCGATTTTCAGTTTTCCCCGCCGCAAGCCGGCTTCAGGACCTTCCATTGTGAATAAGCGACAAAAACTCGTCGCGCGTCTGCTTGTTCTCGCGGAATGCTCCCAGCATCGCGCTGGTTATCGCTGCGGAATGCTGTTTTTCGACGCCGCGCATCACCATGCACAGGTGCCGCGCCTCGATAATCACGCCCACGCCCTCGGGGCTCAGCTTTTCCTGGATGGCTTTTGCGATCTGGCTCGTCAGCCGCTCCTGGATTTGCAGCCGCCGCGCGTACATGTTCACCAGCCGCGCGATCTTGCTCAGCCCTACCACTTTCTTGCTCGGGATGTAGGCCACATGGCACTTCCCGAAAAACGGCAGCAGGTGATGCTCGCACAGGCTGTAGA
>JBGPZR010000273.1:0-3909 GCA_041493845.1 Terriglobia bacterium
CCCCAATTTCCATGCGCTCAGGTGTGGTGAAGAAAACCATGTTGATGGGATAGTGGTAAAGCGAGTTGCACAGGCACCCTTTGTCGATCACCAGCGGGTGCATGCCTTCGCGCTTGGCTTCGATCGCGCAGGCCAGGCCCGTGGGTCCCGCGCCGATGCAAATCACGTCGTAGGAATTAGGCATGCGCATAGTGTGCGCTGAGGGACGAGGGAAATTCAACCCCGCAAGAGACGCGCGATTGGCTCAATTTGGCTTGAACGGATCTTCTACGCGGTCGGGAGCAACGCTTCGGACAATTCGGTCGTGAATGCTTCGAGTTCTGCAAGGCGCGGGGGTGTTGCTTCCAATTGTTCCTTCTTCCACACAAACCAGTCGCGGCCTTCACGCGCGACACGCACTGTGAAATTTCCCCCGATCAGGTAAGCCGCGCTCCCGAACAGCGTGAAGCCACCCGCCGCCACAGCGGAGAGCAGCGCGGCGCAGTCCCCTTTTCGTATTCCCACGTGGCTCGCGTACATGGGAAACGCCACGATCTCGAATCCGCGAGTGTGAAGGCGCTCGAGGATAGCTATCTGTTGAGGAGTTAGGTCCATGGCAGGAATGCAGATTCACCGCAGAGGCGCAGAGGACGCGGAGACTGCGGATGGTCGCATTTCTCAGCTGCGCAGAGCTCAGGCGGCCGAGGAGGAAAACGGACTCGGAAGCGAGCCGGAACCTGAGCCGGCCCCCGCGGCGTTCGCGGCTGACCCTGACTCGATCTGGCGCAGCACGGCGCGCAACACGGCGGCCAGTTCTTCCTGGCTGACGTGGCTCTTGCGGAATTCCAGGCGCAGGCGAAACGCGCCGTCCTCGGGCTGGTAATTGAAGATGAACGGCTGCGGCCGCGGCGCAGATTCGGTTTCTTCTTTGCGGGCGCGGCGCGCTTCGTCGCGCGTCAGGCCGCCCAGCGTGATGCGTTGAGTCATCTCGCGCATCTTTTTCTCGTTGGGCTGGCGCGCCACTTGCAAGAGGAGCGACTTGGAAATAATTCCCTTGTCGATGCAAGCTTTGCGAATCGTGTCGGGGATCAGTCGCAGGGAAAGAGTCTCAGTCACGGAGGACCGGGCGCGGCCGATTTTCTTGGCGATGTCGTCATGCGTGTAATCGAAATGTTCGGCCAGCCGCTGCAGGCCGTCGGCTTCTTCGAAAGGCGTCAGGTCTTTGCGCTGAAGATTTTCGATCAGTGCAAGCTCAAGTGTCTCGGCGTCATCAGCGATTTTTTCGATGCATGGAAGCTCATGCAAGCCCGCCGCCTTCGAGGCGTGGTAGCGGCGCTCGCCGGAAATGATGTAGTAGGAATCTTCGCGCGGGATATAGCGGACCAGCAGCGGCTCCAGCACGCCTTTCTCGCGGATCGAGTCGGTCAATTCGCGGATGTCGCCGATATTTTTCCGGGGCTGCTCCGGGTTCGGGCGAATCTTGTCGGTGGGAATCATGCGGCCCACGGACGCGCCGCTGAAACTGGTCAGCGTCTCGACGTAATGCGCGTCATGCCGCATCTTGAGAGTGACGGGCAACCCGATCCTCTTGGACACGTTGCAATACCTCCTGAGCGAGCTTCTTGTATTCTTCGGCGCCGGAACATTTCGGCGCATAGGTGAACACAGTTTCCTTGTACGCAGGACTCTCTTCGAGCCTGACGTTCTTGCTGATGCGCGTCTTGAAGAGCGCGTTGCCGAAGACGGCGCGAATCTGTTCGTGCGTGTCGCGCGAAATATTGGTGCGCTTGTCGAAGAGCGTGATCACCACGCCCAGCACTTTCAAATCCGGGTTGGGGCGCGCGCGGATTCGCGCATAGGTTTCGAGCAGGTCGTCGGTGCCCTCGATCGCAAAGTACGCCGCCTGGATCGGCACCAACAAATGTGTGGAGGCTACCAGCGCGTTGACGGTGAGGATGCCCAGCGCAGGCGGCGTGTCCATGAGGATGAAATCGTAATCTTTCAGGATCGGCGCGAGCGCGTCTTTCAGTTTGAAGGGCGCGTCGAATTGTCCGGCCATCTGTTGCTCGAGCCGCGCCAGGTGCAACCGCGACGGGGCGACGAATAGATTCGGGTCTTTTGTCGGGCGGATAATTTTCGCCATCTCCGAAGGGTGCTCGGCGAAGATGTCGTACATCGTGGCCTGTATATCGTTGGACTCGAAAAAAGCGATCGTGGCGTTTGATTGCGGGTCGAGATCGATCAGAAGAGTTTTTTTCTTCTTGATGGCGAGAGCGGCAGCGAGATTGATACAGGTAGTGGTCTTTCCGACGCCGCCTTTTTGGTTGGCCACTGCCAGGACGCAGGTCAAGCTGTGCCCCTCGCTCCCCTGTGGCAACCGTAGGCCCATATATGGAGGCCTGCGAGCCCAGTCACACCACAAGTAGGGACACTGTACCGATTCTCATACCCCCACTGCAAGCGAAAAATGAGCTGATTTGTGGCCCCGAGCGCCTCGGAAGAGGGATCCTTCGTCGGCTTCTCCGGTGGACTCAGGATCACCCCGTTCATCGGACGGTCACATCTTGTAGCGGCCGAGGTCCTCATCATTGAGGCCTTCGAGCCATTTGCGGAGCTCTTCGTTGGAGCTTTTTTCGGAGATGGCGCTGGCCATGCGCGAGGTTTTCAGCACCTCGTCTTCGACGAAGATGGGGCAATCGAGGCGCAGGGCAAGCGCGAGCGCGTCGCTGGGGCGCGAGTCAATGGACATCAACTGGCCGTCGCGCTCCATCCAGATTTGCGCGTAGAAGGTGTCGTCTTTGAGGTCGGACACGACCACCCTTTGGACATGGACGTTGAGGCCGGTGAGGACGTTTTTTAGCAGATCGTGCGTCATGGGCCGCGGCGTCTGAACTTTTTCGATTTCGAGAGCGATGGCGTTGGCTTCGTAAACGCCGACCCAGATGGGCAGGATTCCGGTACCCGCGGTTTCTTTCAGGACGACCACAGGCATATTGGTGACCGGATCCATCATCAACCCGCGGATCTTGACCTCGAGTTCCATGGCCGCCTCCCGGTTACTCAGGGCAACTGCTCGCCAACCAAACTATTCGGGCCGCCGCGTGTGATGCGCGCCTGAACATATTCTCCCAGAAGACTATCATGCGGCGAAGTGAAATTTACGATGCGGTTGCTAGTGGTGCGACCGGCCCATTGATCGCGCGCGGCGTGGCGCCCGTCCACCAGGACTTCAAACTCCTTGCCGACCAACAATTCGTTGTTCGCAATCTGAATCCTGCGCTGATGTTCTTGCAGGATCGCAAGGCGCCTTCCCTTCTCTTCCTCAGGGATGGCGTCGGGCCAATCGCGCGCGGGAGTATTCGGGCGCGGCGAATATTTGAAGGCAAAAACGCCGTCGGACTGGATGGCGCTAAGAAGCGAGAGCGAGTCTTCGAAGTCGGTTTCGGTTTCGCCCGGGAAGCCGATGATGATGTCGGTGGTCAGGCTGATGGGGCGGCGCGCGGCGCGGATCCACTCGACTTTTTCAAGGTACTGCTCGCGCGTGTAGGTGCGCCGCATGGCGCCAAGGATGCGCGTGGAGCCGGACTGCACCGGGAGATGGATGTGGTCGCAGAGGGCTGGAGTCGAGTCGATCGCTTCGACAATCTCGCGCGTGAAATCATTTGGATGCGAAGTGGTGAAGCGCACGCGGCGGATTCCCGGAACGGCGGCGACGGCCTGGAGCAATTCGACGAAGTTCCAATTGCGCGGCGACGGGTCGCGGTAGGAATTCACGGTCTGGCCGAGCAATTGAATTTCGGTGTAGCCGGCGTCGGCCAGGCGGCGCACCTCGGCAAGAACGGAATCGCTCGAGCGGCTGCGCTCCGGGCCGCGGGTGCGCGGGACCACGCAGTAGGCGCAGGAGTAGTCGCAGCCTTCGATGATGGTGAG
>JBGPZR010000340.1:0-3189 GCA_041493845.1 Terriglobia bacterium
CGCTGGATCTTGCCGGTCGCGGTTTTCGGCAGCTCCGCGACGAACCGGAATTCCTCGGGGCACTTGTACCCGACCAGGCGCGTCCGCAACCAGGCGCTGATCTCGCTGTCCATGGCGCCGCCGGGTTGCTGCACGCCCGCGCGGAGGACGATGTAGGCCACTGGACGCGTGAGGCCGACAGAATCGAATTGGCCCACGACGGCGCACTCGGCCACAGCAGGATGGCCGAGCAGCGCGTTTTCAACCTCCACGGGCGAGACCCACATGCCGGAGACCTTCATCATGTCGTCCGCGCGCCCGCAGTAGCGGTAGAAGCCCTCCGAATCGCGCGTGAGCTTGTCGCCGGTGAGATACCATTCACCATTGAACCGGTTGCGGCTGATCTCCGGCGCGTTCCAGTATTCGATGAAACGGCTCGGCCCGGAAACCCACAAGTTTCCAATCTCTCCGTCCGGCACTTCCCTTTCCTGCTCGTCCACGATTTTCACGCGGTAGCCGGGGACTGGCACGCCGCAAGATCCCGGACGCGTTTGGCCCGGACGCGCGGACATATACATGTGCAGCATCTCGGTGGACCCCAGGCCATCGAGGATTTCGAGGCCAAAGCGATCACGGAAGCGCGCGAAGATTTCCGCGGGGAGCGCTTCGCCCGCCGAAACCGCCAAGCGCACGGACGAGAAATCCATCAGGACGCCGGATTCCGCTTCACGAATGAGCGCGGCGTAGAACGTGGGAACAGAGAAGAATACCGTGGGGCGATGTTTTCGGACGGCATTGGCAATCAGGTCCGCGCGCGGCCGCTCGGGAAACAACAGAGTGCTGGCGCCTGCGGAGAGCGGGAAATACATTCCGGCGCCCAGGCCATAGGCGAAAAAAAGCTTCGAGACGGAAAACGTGATGTCGTCCGGGCGCAATCCCAGGACGCCCCGCGCGTAAGCCGATGAAGTGGCGAGCATGCCGCGGTGGCGATGCACGGCTGCGCGCGGTGCGCCGCCGCTGCCGGAAGTGTACAAGAGAAACGCGGGATCGTCAGGCGCAGTCGGACGCGCAGGCACATCGCCGGGATTTTTCGGGAGCCAATCGTCCCAAGCAATCGTCGTCCCCTGCCCCGAGCCGGCCGCGCGACTTTTTGCGCCAACCACGATCGTGTACTCGACGGCGGAGGCCCGCAACGCCGGTTTGAACTCCTCGAATGTGGATGCGTGAACGATGGCGAAGCGCGCCCCGGAATCCGCAAGATAATGCTGATAATCGTTTGCGCGAGCCATGGAGTTCACCGGCACAGGTAGAGAGCCGATTTTTGCGGCGCCAAAAAACGCCGCGATAAATTCCAGAGAGTCGGGGAGAACGATGAGCACGCGGTCGCCCGGGCGGCAACCGTAATCGCGCAGCGCCTGGGCTACGCGGTTCATTTCAGTTTCAATCTCGGCGTAGGTCGCTTGCCGCTCGACCCCCACGATGGCTGTTTTACACGGTTGCTCGCGCGCGGGTCGGGTGACGAATTCGTGGGCGATGTTGAGCATGTCTGGGACGCCGGGCACGCCGGGGATTCTATCTCAGAAACAGGCGGATGATTCAGGGCAAAAGGAAGGAAAGAGATAAGTCAAAAAAAGAGGGCGCCCGAAATAGCGCCCTATCAAACAGGAAAAATACGATCTCCCGATGCGTCTACTGCGTGGCTGATTTTTCGCCCAGGCGCCGCATACGCTCCTGCAGTTTCTTGCGCAGCGTGGCAGGCGCATTGGGATTGAATGCCACCAGATACCACAGCGGCTGTGTGCGATCGCGGCTGAGCCGGGAAAGCGTCGAGGCGTCGCTATTCGGATGGCGCGCGATGTTTTCGCGGATCGCCGAATAAGGGTGGTGCGAGAGACGCCCCAGCGTCTTCGCGGAGACTTTCGGGTGCTCGCTGATCAAGCGCAGCAGATAGAAATCTTCCTTGGGCGCCTGCCGCGAGAGCTGGTCCAGCAGCTCGGGCTTCACCTCCGCGCTCAGCACTGTGCCAACTTTTTCGTCCCAGCCGGCATTGATGCGATTGAGTTCCTGGGTTCGCGCGTGGATGAGCTGTTCGATCACGCGCCGCTCCTGATCCAGCCGCGGCGCGGGCAGCGCGCTGCGCTCCACGGAATCGAGCACGCGCAGAAGATGCTGCCGCTCGCCAAATACGATTTGAGAGGTACGCACGGTCTTCCCCTTCCCTGCATTACGCACAAGATCAGAACGTCTCATTGTCCATTCACCCCATTAATTTTGTGAGCCGCAAATACTTGCCGAGAGGCGGCTCTGGAGAAAAGAATCTTCTCTTCCTGGGCGACAGCGGACCGGACTCGAGCTGCGAAGACAAAAAGACAGGGCATGCCGCAACTCCACTGCCCTGGAGTATAGACCAAAGTCGAGATTATCCGCTTTGAAACTGCGATTCCTGCGCGCCAGCAAGATGAATGGAGTAGTAGGCACGATCCCAAGACGTTTACCCTGAAGCTGCACGTTCCAACCCCCGTGGCCGTCAGCCGCAAGCTGGCGCTGCGCATGAATGCCGACCGGCGAGATTATCTTGCGGATAAGTGGCGGAGTAAAGAAAACTGGGCAGGGGTGTTCCGTAGCTCGCAATAGATAGTCCTAGAACTAGGCCGGTGGCGCTAACCGGCAGGCTTCTGGGCGGGTGGGGCACCTGCCCCCGGCGAGGCTTCAACGGTCGCACTGCCGCCGTCATATTCGAGGACGCTCCCGGGGGCATTGTGCTCCCGGCGCACGTAACCCATGCCAATCGCAACCCCGCCAGTCGGCAACCTGGCAGCGCTGGTGACATGGCCCGCTTCCCCACCCGCTGCGCGCAATTTAGTCCCTGGCGCAGGCAGAGCCCCTGTGACCATGAAATGCAGCCTGACCAGGCGCCGGTTCACGTGCCCACGCGAGCGCACGCGCTCGACGATCTCCTGCCCCGTGTAGCAGCCTTTCGAGAAATTTACATGCGTGTTCTCCAGGCCCGCTTCGTGTGGAATGACGCTATCGTTGAAATCTTCCGGAAACCAGGGCACGCCTGCCTCGAGGCGCAACGCATTCAGCGTCCTCATGCCGATAGGCTCGCCGCCATGCGCCTGCACCCCGGCCAGAAGCTTTTTCCACAATGAAGGAAGACGGTCGCGGCGGGTTAAAAATTCCGCACCCGGCTGGCCGAAATGAGAGCGC
>JBGPZR010000392.1:0-2742 GCA_041493845.1 Terriglobia bacterium
ACAAACGTGCGCTCCGTCACGACATGTTGCGCGCTATTGCCATCAAGCACCATGTCCCGGTGGTGTACGTGAACCAGGTCGGCGGAAACGACAGCCTCATCTTCGACGGGTCAAGCGTCGCCTTCATGCCCGATGGGCGCGTGGCTGCGCTGGCCAATTCCTTCGAAGAGGATCTTGTTTACTTCGACTCGACGACCGGCGCGGGAGACATTCGCCCGCAGCCTCTCGACGAGCTCGCTGCCGCTTATCATGCCCTGGTGGTGGGCACGCGCGACTATGTGCGCAAATGTGGGTTCAAGAAGGTGGTCGTGGGGCTGAGCGGTGGCGTGGATTCCGCGCTTGTTGCCACGATTGCCGTGGATGCCCTGGGGCCCCAAAACGTTCTGGGAGTCGGCATGCCCAGCCAGTATAGCTCCGAAGGCAGCTTGCGCGACGCGCGCTGCCTGGCCAAGAATTTGGCCATCGAGTTTCAGGTAATCCCAATCAACGATACCTTCGACAGCTATCGCAAGGCGCTCGCGCCCACCTTCGCCGGCCGCCCCGAGGATGTGACCGAGGAAAACATCCAGGCGCGCATCCGCGGCAATCTTCTCATGGCCCTCTCGAATAAGTTCGGCTCGCTTGTCCTGAGCACCGGAAACAAATCCGAGATGGCCGTGGGATACTGCACCCTTTATGGCGACATGGCCGGCGGCCTGGCCGTCATTTCCGACGTTCCGAAGACCATGGTCTATGAGCTCTCGAAACTTGCAAATCGCGAGCGGATGCGCATACCGCAGGCTACACTCGATAAGCCGCCGTCCGCCGAGTTGCGCCCGAATCAGAAGGACCTGGACACGCTGCCGCCCTACGACGTGCTCGACCGCATCCTGAAAGCCTACGTGGAGGATCTGCGCAGCCCCGAGGAAATCGCCGATCATTACGGTTTCCCGCTGGACCTGGTCCGCTTGATGGCCCGGCGCGTGGATCAGAATGAATACAAGCGCAAGCAGTCGCCGCCGGGATTGAAGGTCACCTCGAAGGCCTTCAGCGTCGGACGCCGTTTCCCGCTGGCCCAGAAATTCTCAGATTAGCGCGGGCGTCTTGCGGGCTCTTCTGCATGGGGGTTCGCAGGCGCGGTTTTGTGAGCGGCTTCGTTTCGGATCAAAACGGTGTTGAGATAGAGTTGCTGGTTCGGTAGATTCAGTTCTTGATGGAGGCGTATTCAGATGAGGCGCTTTTCATACCCACTCGTTGCATTCGCAATCTTGATTGCTGGATTCCCGGCATTTGCGCAGTCCCCGGCGCCGGCGCAAAATCCGCCCGCCGACGAAGCGCAATTCTTGAAAAATTCGGAAGCATTCGTGCGCAAGCTTTTTGCGTGGGGCCCCGAGTTCCAGGTGAAACTGGGCCCCACGTCGCCCTCTCCCGCGCCTGATTATTATCTGGTTCCCGTGCAGGTCACTTTCAACGGGCAAGCAGATTCCGGCGTGCTTTACATCAGCAAGGATGGCAAGACTCTCTTGCGCGGCGAATTGTTCGACACATCCGCCGATCCGTTTGCAGCGAACCGCGCCAGGTTGCGTCTCGAGGGCAATCCGTCGAAGGGGCCGGCCGATGCGCGGATCACGCTGGTTGAGTTCAGCGATTTCCAGTGCCCGCACTGCCGCCAGCTCTACGAAGCGATGAAGACGCTCGGCCCGCGCTACCCGCAAATTCGCATCGTCTTCAAGGATTTGCCCATCGCCGCAGTTCATCCCTGGGCCGAGACCGCCGCCATCGGCGGCCGCTGCGCCTACATGCAATCGCCCGATGCGTTTTGGAAGATCCACGACGCCCTGTTTGAGAACCAGGATTTTATTTCGGCGGCAAATATCTGGAGCAGGCTCGTTGAGTTTGCAGGACAGGCAGGCCTCGACAAGGACGCGTTCAAGGCATGCCTCGCATCGCCAGAGCCGCAGAAGGCGGTGGAAGCGAACATTGCTGACTCCAGGATTATGAGCGTCACCAGCACGCCTACTGTTTTCGTGAATGGCCGCCCCGTCGTCGGCGGCGACCCGACTACGCTCCAGCAGTACATTGACTACGAACTTGGCGGCAAGCAGGCTGCCCAGTCGCCGGCCAAGTCCGCGCCGCTGGCCAAACCCACCCAAACCCCGGCTCCAAAGCCTGCTCAAAAGCCCGGAGCTAAGCCTTAGCGAGGGTGAGAGTGTTTTCTTCCGGGGTGCAGGGCAGACCCACTATGCGCGCGATCAGAAAACCTTGATCGCCAGATCTCTCGGCCGTTGTCCCACAGGAATCAGCGTCACCAATCGGGGCGTCGGCGTATTCGCGCGAATCACCGCGAGGTCATTCGACGCGACATCCACTACCAGCAGAATATCGCCGCCGGGCGTCAGCAGGCTCGTGCGCGGATCTTGACCCACCGTGATCGGCCTCTGCGCCTGCCGCACTCCGATCGCAACGGGCACGATGTGCCCCGCCCCGGAATCCGAAACATACAGGGTCGCAGCATCCGGCGTCAGCGTTCCCGCAGAGGGCGACATGCCCAGGATCAGAAAATCTCCCACTTCATTGGTCGTGGTGTTCACGACGAGCAGGCCGTGCGCATTGCTCAAAGGAACGTAGAGTTCTCCGCCATCCGGTTTCAGGATCAGTGCGTCCGGTGTTCCGCCCAGTGCCAGATTCGCGAGCAGCACTTTTTTTCGCAGGTCCACGACCGATACCTGATTTGACATGCCGGAGCTGACGAAGGCTTTCGAG
>JBGPZR010000291.1:0-3713 GCA_041493845.1 Terriglobia bacterium
CAAGTCACCAGCCTGGTAGCCGGCCCGGGCGGCAAGATTTTCGCCGCCACCGCCAACCCCGGAAAAATATTTTCGCTCGGTCCGGGCTTCGACCCCGAAGGCAGCTTCGAGTCCGACACCTTTGACGCAAAGATTTTCTCGCACTGGGGACGCCTCACTTGGTGGGGAGATAACGGCACGACGCAGGGCAAAGTGGCCTTTTATGTGCGCTCTGGAAACACTTCCAGCCCTGAAAAAAATTGGAGTCCCTGGGCCGGACCGTACAAGACCGCCGCGGGAGAAACAGTGAATTGCCCGCCCGCGCGTTTTGTCCAGTGGAAAGCAGTGTTTCTCGAAACGGATCATGGCGGCGCGCCCAGTGTTTCCTGGGTCAGTCTCGCGTACCAGCCCAAGAACGTCGCGCCCTCGATCGACGATGTGGTGGTGCAAGAGCCGGGCATTCGCGTGCAGGGATTTGCGCAGCCCTCGGGCGGCGCGGCACCTCCCACGCCGGTGCAGCTCCGCATGCCACAGCGCCCGGGCGCAAATTTTCCGCTGCTCCCTTCGATTTCGACGAACCCGGAAGGTTCCTCGAGGCCCCCGCGAATCGAAGTTCCTCCGCAGGGCTTCGAGGATAGAGGATTCCAGAGCGTGCTCTGGAGCGCGCACGACGACAACGATGACGACCTGGTCTACTCAGTTTATTATCGCGGCGAGGGCGAACAGAACTGGCGCCTGCTGAAAGACAAAATTTCGCAGCGCTTTTATTCCTGGGACACCGCGACCATGCCCGACGGCGCCTACTATCTGAAAATTACTGCGTCCGACTCTCCTTCCAATCCAGCCGGCCAGGCACTTTCGAGTGAACGGGAGACAGATCGCTTCGTAATCGCCAATACGCCGCCGCGCATCGAAAATTTGCGAACGCGTGCGACTTCTTCCGGCGATCCAGCCGTCACCGTTTCCTTCGACGCCATCAGCTCATCCGCTGCCGTCGCTCGCGCGCAATACAGCCTCGATGCGGGCGACTGGCAAATCATTTTTCCTGCCGGCTTGCTTTCGGATGCACCGAAGGAGAGCTACCAGTTTCAGCTCGCCGGTCTTTCTCGGGGTGAGCACACCATTGCCGTTCAAATTTTCGATCGCTTCGAAAATACCTCCGCCGCAAAAGTGACTTTTGAAGCGCCGGGACGCCCTGCGAAGTAGGAATTTTGGGCGCGCTTATGTGTCCCACCCTGAACTGTCGTACCTTTTCAATAAGGTATGATTTTTCAGGGCCTGTATGAATTAATTTCCCCGGTATGCCGCTCCTCAAGCAGGATAACTGGCTGAATTCTGCCTGTTTGTGAGCGGTTCGAGGCGTTAATTCGACCAATTTCGCCTGTTATTGAGTGGTTCGAAGCGTTCTACCGCTGCCCCCACCCCCGTCATTCCCTGCGCATCCAATTCATTTTCGACGTGCACCACACGGGCGTTGCAGCGCACTTCTTCGGGGCTGCGTCCCGTCAATTCTCGAGGCAGGGTGAAAAAGATTTCAACGGGATCCCCAACGCTGAACTTAAGAGGCGACTTGAATCGAATTCCGCGCTCGGAAAGATTTATGGTTTCTCCCACGAACGTTTCCTGACTGCTGGACCGCAGTTTCATTGCCCGGCTTTCCTTGGACGACCCGCGGGAAGCAGCGACACCCATTGAAACAGGCATGTGCTCTTGCGCGAATGAGCGAAACCGAACCGGAATCGTGCAAGCCTTGCGGGGGGAGATGCGGCGTTCTTTGCTGGACATGGAGTTCTCCTCGGGTCCTGGGGACCTAATTTACGAAAGGATTTGATTCCGGAAGGGGTGACGCGAGAATCGCATCGTGCGGGAAGCGCGTCAAGGATTTTAATGTGATTTGCGCATCTTTTATTGGCATCCGATGGGTCCGAGGACGATGGAAGCTGTGCCATAATGCATCAGGGATTGATTCATGGCCACTTACATGAAGACGGACGCACCGGACATCGAATCCATTCGCGCCGCCCATCGCCGTATCTCTCCGCGAATCCATCGCACCCCCGTAATCACCAGCGAATCTCTTGATGAAATGGCTGGCGCGCGGCTCTTCTTCAAGTGCGAAAACCTGCAGAAAACCGGCTCATTCAAGATTCGGGGCGCGACGAACGCAGTCTTCTCGCTCACAGACGAAGAAGCGAAGCACGGCGTCGTTGCGCCTTCTTCCGGAAACCACGCGGCGGCGCTCTCGCTGGCGGCTCGCTGGCGCGGGATTCCGGCGTGGATCATCATGCCCTCGAATTCCTCGGCCGTGAAGAAGCGCGCCGTAGAAGCTTACGGTGGAAAAATCACGCTGTGCGAACCAAACATGGCCTCGCGCGAGGCGACGACCGCGGCTGTAATGCAGCAGACCGGCGCGCACCTGGTTCATCCGTACAACGATGTCCGCGTGATTGCCGGTCAAGGAACAGCGGCGCTCGAGTTGCTGGAAGAGGTGCCCGATCTCGATTTTATCGTCACGCCCGCGAGCGGCGGTGGGCTGCTGAGCGGAACGGCGATCGCGGCGAAGAGTTTGCGGCCCGGCATTCGCGTGGTGGGAAGCGAACCGCGCAATGCGGACGATGCGTATCGCTCAATGGCCTCGGGGAAAATTGAGCCCGGATCGCCGCAGGAAACAATGGCCGACGGTCTTCGGGCCACCCTTTGCCCGCTGACGTTTTCGATTCTGCGCGAACGGGTGGATCAAATCTCGCTGGTGACAGAAGAGGAAATCATCTCCACGATGCTGCTCCTATGGGAGCGCATAAAACTTGTGGTCGAGCCTTCCGGAGCGGTGGCTGCGGCGCCCGCGCTGCTGCGAAGAATCGGTGCAGAAGGCAGAAAAGTCGGGATCATTCTTTCGGGGGGAAATCTGGATCTGCATAAGCTCCCGTTTGCCTGAACGGATTACGCGAAGAAGCGGAAAAATCCCGCCCTCACAGCGTGTGCCTCAGAGATCGTCCGGCGGCCGCCAGTCGGCGGGCGGAAACGCAATTCCCCAGAAATTCGGCGCGGGCGAATCGAATTCCAACGGGATGTGAAACCCTTCCGGCATTTCTCGCGCGGGACGAGCGATTTTGCAGGCGATGCGCTCTCTGGTCATACCATGTTCGAGCACGATGCGCGCATCGGTGGGAAGGGTCTGTTTAATCACCACGAGAGCGCCGTGATTGTTTACGCTCAATGTGGTCACATCAATCGTCATCTCTTTACCCTGCAGAGCCACGTGGACGCTCGCGTGCACACGCAGGAGCACGCGCTGGCTGCGGCGCCGCTCTTCTCCCGCAATTGTTTGTTTGATAGGGTGGGCAACAGTCTGAGTCACAATGGGCGCCGCTTTTACAGGCGCCGAAATAGTTTTCGCCTGCGTCGAAGTCGCTTTTGCAGGCGGCACCTTCAGTGTGTTCAGTTTCAAAGTTCAACACCCCAGAAATTCAGATCGGCAGCGACGAGCTCAACCCCCATATCCCATCCGTCGGGCCGTTGCATGCCCTTGTGGACCACCACTGCGTCCGCCGATTGCCGCGTAGCCAGATTGGTCACCCGCAGCCGTTGTTGCAATTCGAGTTCCTTCGGGCTCACCAGCAAGCAACCGTAATTGTTCACCACTCGCGTGAAGCCGGTTTCAAAATGCAGCGGGCCTGCGCGGCCATTCCATTCGATTGCCACCGGAACACGCGAATTCATTCTCGGCCCGCGCC
>JBGPZR010000025.1:0-12235 GCA_041493845.1 Terriglobia bacterium
ATCACTAATTGACCGGACGATAACTTCCGGCGGCGGGCATCGGAATCAGGCTTGTCCTCCTCCTCTGATGTTTGCTCTATGGAGCTCGCTTCACGAAGAGTACGCAGTAATCATTCGCTGACCAATCGCTGACTACCTTCTCCACCTGCAATCCAGCGGACATCAACTCTTCCACCACCACCTTTTGAGGAATGCCGTGCCCGCCGCGATTCTTCGGCACTCCTTCCACAGGCTCTAAATTCCCATTCGCCGGAAAATCGATCATTGCGAGGCGCGCTCCCGGCTTCAGCGAGCGCACCAGATTCCTGTCAAACTCGATGGGCTGCGTGAGGCATCCTAGTTGGCGACCATGGTGATTGGCGCCCCTGGTGATTTGGCACAAAGCCGCACTCGGGACTAGAATAATCGCGCTATTACTCAGGGAGGGTCATTCATGAAGCTCATGTTGCGATTGCTGTCCGTACTTTTCCTGCTCGCCCTGCTCTCGGCTGCATTCATTGTCCGTGCCGGTGCGCCCAAAACCGAGACGGTCGAATTCAAGAGCGGCAACGACACCGTCAGCGGGTTTCTCGCTCTTCCCGACACGCCCGGCCCACATGCTGCGGTCATCGTGATCCACGAATGGTGGGGCTTGAATGACTGGGTGAAAGAACAAACGGAAAAATTTGCAGCGCTGGGCTATGTGGCCCTGGCCGTGGACCTCTATCGCGGAAAGGTGGCCACGGATGCGGCCCAGGCCCATGAGCTGAGCCGCGGCCTGCCCCAGGATCGCGGCATCAAAGATCTGCAGGCTGCCATCACCTATCTAGCCACTCGCAAAGACGTCAAGCCGGATCGCATCGGCTCAGTCGGCTGGTGCATGGGCGGCGGCTTCTCCATTCAACTGGCCGTGCACGACCCACGGCTCCGCGCCTGCGTGATCAATTACGGCGCGCTGCCCACCGATCCCAACGACCTGCAACAGATCGCTGGCGCTGTGCTGGGAAATTTTGGCGCGGACGATCGCGGGATCACCGCGGCAGATGTGGAAGCTTTCAAGAAGGCTATGACCAACGCGCAGAGAGTTTTCGACGTCAAGGTGTATCCCGGCTCCGGCCATGGATTTGAAAATCCCAACAACAAGGACGGCTATCGCCCCGAAGCTGCCGCCGACGCCTGGACGCGCACCGTCAACTTTTTCAAGACGACCCTGAAATAGCGATCCCCCCGGCACGCACTTGACTGGGCCGCGTAACTCCTACGGCATCCCACGGCCTATTTGGCCGGGCCGTACCATTGCGCGCCGCGATTTCTCTGCCTAGCCTCGTACGAGCATCTCGAGGTGGCAATAATGGATGAGCGATTCCAGAGCAACCGGCCGATTGACGAGCAGCCGCAGGGGGCGCCCCGCGGCGTACGCATCGCGATCCTTGCATCGGCGCTCATCCTACCTTTGACGCTGATGATCGCGCTGAAGCCCGCCGCCGCTCGCGCCGCCTGGGAACAAATTGCCAGCATCATTCAATTGAAGAGCGACCCGCTGCCTGCTTCCCCGGCTAAATTTTCAGAGCATTTGACGGAGGGCCTCGCCAGTCTCCCGCCACAGAGCCAGGCGGAACTGCTCCTCGAAGAATCGATCAATCACTATGAAGGCGCCATCGAGCAACTTTCGAGCCGCATGGATTCCTGGCGCGGCCAGCTCAAGCTCAACCCGCATCTATCCGGCCTGCTCGATACCGCGCTCAATTCCAACGACCTGCGCGTGCGCGCCGCCGGAATCGAAATGGAGCTCGCTGTTTACAATCTTTCGAAGTCGCCCGAGAGCGCTCAGGGCCTGATCCAGCGCATCGAATCGGATCCCGCCGCACGCCCCTGGGCTCTCTGGATGCTTGGCGCCCTCGGCAATCGCGGCGTTGAACCCGGGCCCGCGCTCGACACGCTTCTCCGCTACACGCGCGACCCCAACGAAAAAACGCGCCACTGGGCCGTCGAGGGCCTCTCTCTCCTCGGCAGCGACTCGACCATCGAGCCCCTGCTCGATATTTTCCGCAATGATCTCTCGATGCAGGTGCGCGAGCGCGCCGCCTGCGGCCTGGCTCAATCCGGCATGCTCACGAAAGATCAGCGACTCACCGCGGTGCCCACTCTTCTCAACTACACGGAAGATTCCGCGTTCGACTCGATCACGAGGACGTGGGTGTATCAGGCGCTGCGCGACATCACCGGCGCCAGCGTGCCAAACGATCCCACCGCTTGGCGCAACTGGTGGGCTGAACACGCCCCTCGCTAACGCTCGCGGCCACAACGGAAGCGGCCCGAGAGCATCATTACAGCGCAATCAGGCCAGCGCGAATCGCGAGCAGCGACGTGATTGCAACCGCCGCCCACAGCAGCACTCCCTGAATCAACGGCCGCATTCCCACCTGCTTGAGCGTGCTCATCGACAGCCCCGTACCGATCAGGTAAAGCGTCACCGTCAATCCGACTCTGCCAACGCGGCTCAGAATCGGATAGGCCGGCGCCAGCAGCGGCACGTAGGTGTTGGCGACGGCGGCCAGACAAAAAAACAAAATAAACCACGGCCATTGAACGCGCGCCTTGCTCTTCATCATGTAGGCCGTCACAAGCGCAATCGGCACGATCCACAATGCTCGCGCCAGTTTCACGGTGGTCCCGATTGCCAGCGCCTCGTTGCCGTATTTCGCGGCCGCGCCTACCACCGAGCTTGTGTCGTGAATCGCCAGCGCCGCCCACAGCCCGAATTGCGGTTGGGAAAGATGCAATAAGGTTCCGATGAAGGGGAATATTAGGAGCGCGATCGAATTCAAGACGAAGACGGTGCCGAGTGATACGGCGATCTCTTCGTCATCCGCATGAATGATGGGCGAGACGGCCGCGATCGCGCTTCCCCCGCAAATCGCCGTTCCGACGTTGATCAGGAACGACACCTTGCGGTCCACCACGATGAGCCGGCCGATGAAAAGTCCCAGCAGCATGGTGGTCGCGATCCCGGTGGCGGTGTACACAAAACCGGAACCCCCGGCGCGCACCACCTGATGCAAATTCATCCCGAAGCCCAGCGCGACAACCGACGCCTGCAGAAGCCACCTTGATACCGTCCTGGTCTGCTTCGCATACGGCAGCGCGAAGCTGAACCCGTAAATCAGCCCGCCCACGAGCGCCACCGGCGGCGAAATCATTCCGCTCGCCGCAAGAATCAAGCCTGCGAAGAAAATTATCTTGGCGGTCATTCAGTCTCTAGATGTGGAGTAATTGGAGACGGCAACTGGGTCTTGGCATCAGTTGTAAGGGGAAGTGGTAGGCCCGTGCGGGCTCGAACCGCAGACCTCTACCGTGTCAAGGTAGCGCTCTAGCCAACTGAGCTACGGGCCTACTGACTTCCTGCAATCTTAGCACAGCGAACTCGCGGCAAGGAGCAGGCGCCGCGGTTACTCGCTTTTCACCACCTCGCCGCCCTTCATTACAAATTTCACGCTCTCGAGCACGCGCACATCGCCCAGCGGATCCCCCTCCACCGCGATCAGATCCGCAAATTTCCCCGCCTCGAGCGTTCCCACTCGATCGGACCACCCCAGCAGGTCCGCCGCATTCACCGTCGCCGCCTGAATGGACGCGAGCGGCGTCATCCCCAGCTTCACCATCACGGCAAATTCACGCGCGTTCATCCCATGCGGATACACCGCCGCGTCTGTCCCGAAAGCCACTTTCACGCCGGACTGAAAAGCGTGCGCCACGTTCTGCCGCGCGATGGGCAGCACGGTCTTCATCTTCTCCACCATGTTCGGCGTCAGCCCCAGCTTCTGGTAATTCTCTAGCAGCCAGTCGCCCAGAGAGATCGTGGGGACCAGGTACGTGCCGTGCTGCTTCATCAGTTGAATACCCTCATCATTGATATAGCTGCCGTGCTCGATCGAATCCACGCCCGCCAGCACGGCGTACTTGATCCCTCCTGCGCCGTGGGCGTGCGCTGCCACTTTGCGGCCAAGCCCGTGCGCCGTATCCACGATTGCTTTCATCTCCTCGGGCGAATATTGCGCGAGCGCGGGATTATCGCCTTCCGACAGCACGCCGCCAGTGGCCATGAATTTGATCAGGTCGGCCCCGTACTTGATGTTCTCCCGGGTCTTAGCCATCACCGCGTCCACGCCGTCCGCCACTCCGCTTCCGGTCGCGTGATACTGCGGCGCAAGAAAATTTTCGTCGCCGTGCCCGCCGGTGATGCTCAGCGCCGGCCCGGACACCAGCATCCGCGGCCCCTGCACATCTCCGGCGCGAATCGCGTCGCGAAGCGCCATGTCCGCATACCCTCCCGCGCCCACGTTTCGCACCGTCGTGAAACCGGCCTCAAGCGTCAAGCGTGCATTCCGCGCCCCCAGCAGTGCTTGACGCGGGTACGATGCGTGATATCCCATTGGCCCGATTAAGTTGGGTGAAAACGTCAGGTGCGTGTGGCAATCAATCAGCCCCGGCAGCACCGTCGCCCGTGATAAATCGATCCGCTTGGCCCCCGCCGGCAATTGCTTCTCGATCTCCGCAGCTTTCCCGATGGCCTTGATCTTGTCGCCTTCGATCCAGATGATCTGATCCTTCAGATAATTCCCGGTCCGAACATCCAGCACTTGCCCTGCTCTCACCGCCACCACCGCCGGCGCAGAATTCTTCGCTTCCTGCGCCGCACAGATCCCTGCTGCTGCCATCGCAAACAAAAATATAATTCTCAATCGCTTCATCCTCTGCCTCCCGTACCTCTTGCCCTTGTAGCGGCCGCCTTCAGGCGGGCGCTTGGCTTCGCCCTGGCGGCTCTTTACTCCAGTCAACGCTTCCGCGTAGCGCGTCGGATTGTATCCTCCAGGCAGCCGCTTGCCTCAGAATTTTTGGGCGCCGCCGAGCCCGCGCTTGCGATCGTGCTGAATTCGCCCTTCGGCGCGATTTGTTCTTGACAGGCCGTTCGTGTCTATGTATGAATATGCAGTGGAGTGAATATTAACGCATAAACTTTCATGGGCGTCCAGAAACGATATCGCCAGGGTCAGATCTTGAAGCTGCTCGCCGGCCAGCCGGTCGCGAGTCAAGACGAGCTGCGCCGCCAGCTTATTCACCTGGGTGTGCGCGTGACCCAGGCCACACTCTCGCGCGACATGCGCGAACTTCGCCTGGTGAAGACCACCGAAGGCTACCGCCTGCTCGCCTCCGCCGCGACCGAGGAATCCGCGCCGCTGCCCACTCTTGCTCGCGCGCTCAAAGAATTCCTGCTCGATATCCGCCCGGCGCAAAACATGCTGGTGCTGAAAACTCCCCCCGGCGGCGCTCAGCCTCTCGCTGCCGCCGTTGATAGCGAGCACTGGAAAGAAGTTGCCGGCTCGCTGGCCGGCGACGACACCGTTCTCATCATCACGCCTTCGCGCACGGCTCGCGCCGCCATTCAGAAGCGCATCGAGGAAATGCTCCGATGAACGACCCGTTACGGGTCGCCGTCGTCGGAGCAACCGGCTACGCAGGATTCGAGCTGGCCCGGCTCCTTCTTCGGCACCCACACATCGCGCGCCCCACATTTTTTCTCCGCGACGGCCATGCACATGTCCGCTGCCTCACGGAACTCTACCCGCAGCTTCGCGGCTGGGGCGAAGCTCCTTGCAAGCCGCTCTCCGTCGAGGCCGTCGCCAATAGCGGCGCACAAGTTGCTTTTCTCTCGACGCCTCATGAAGCCTCGCTCGAGCTCGTTCCCCAATTACTCGCGGCGAATGAGCATCTCCGCATCGTGGATCTCAGCGGCGCTTTCCGTTTCCGCGAGCCGGAAACATTCGAGCGCTGGTACCAACTCGCGCCACCTGCCACCGACACGCTCGCGTCAGCCATCTATGGCCTCCCCGAGCTTTACGGCGACGCGCTTCCGCAAGCGCGCCTGGTCGCCAATCCCGGCTGCTATCCCACCTCCGTGATCCTCGGGCTGCGGCCGCTCGTCGAATCCGGCTGGATCAACACCGCGCGCGGAATCGTCTGCGATTGCAAATCCGGCGCTAGCGGCGCAGGCAAAGAACCCAAGCGCGAAACGCATTTCGTCGAGGTCAACGAAAACTTCCGCGCCTACAGCTTGTTCACGCATCGCCACACGCCGGAAATTGCCGGCCATCTCGGCCTGGCATCCGAAGATTTCGTCTTCTCGACGCATCTGCTCCCCGTCGAGCGCGGAATTCTCTCCACGCTCTACGTCTGGCTCCGTCCGGCGCGCCAAGCGGACGAAATCGAAGCGCTCTATCGCCAGTTCTACGCCGGGCGGCCGATGGTCCGCATTCTTCCTGCTGGGCGACTTCCCGAATTGCAGCATGTGGCCCACACGAATTTCTGCGACATCGGCTTCGCGCTCGATCCTTCCGGCGAGCGCCTAGTCGTCGTTTCCTGCCTCGACAATCTCGGCAAAGGCGCGGCGGGACAAGCAGTCCAAAATCTAAACGGGATGCACGGATTTCCCGAAACGGCAGGTTTATTGTGAGATTGCTCATCAAAGTTGCAGGCGCGCTGCTTGAGCGCGACGAAACCGTCCAGTCCCTCGCGCGCCAGATCGCTGAACTCGCGCGCGCCGGCCACGAACTCCTGATCATCCACGGCGGTGGAAAGATTTTCACTTCCACGCTTGCCCGCATGGGCATCGAGAGCCGCTTCGTCAATGGCCTGCGCGTCACCGATCGCGAAACGCGCGACGCCGCCGTCATGGTCTTCGCGGGCCTGCTCAATAAGCGCCTCGCCGGCGCGATTTCGCTGGCCGGCCAGCCCGCCATCGGCATCTCCGCTTCGGACGCCGCCTCCTTCCTCGCCGAACCCATGCAGCTTGGCGAACGCGAGGGAAGTCTCGGCTTCGTCGGCTATCTCACCGAAGTCAATGTCGATTTCCTCCGCTCGCTCTGGCGCGCCGGAACAGTCCCCGTGGCCGCGTGCCTCGGTCTGGGCGCTGATGGCGAGCTGTACAACATCAACGCCGACCACATGGCCGCCGCCGCCGCAGAATTTATCCGCGCCGATCGCCTCATCTTCCTCACCGACGTCGCCGGCGTTCTCGACGGCCAGAAAGTTCTGCGCGCCGTCCGCGGCGGTGAAATTGAAGACCTCATCCGCTGCAACAAAGTTTCCGGCGGCATGATTCTCAAGCTCGAGGCCGCCAAGCGCGCGCTTGCCGGCGGCGTCTCCGAAGTCCGCATCGTGGGTGGGACGGCCCCGCGCGCATTGCTCGCGGCAGCCAATGGCGCGCGCTGTCCCGGCACGCGCGTCCTGCCCGTTGTTCACACCGCCGCCAAAGCCACCGCCCAGGGAGCCGCGCGATAAACATGGCCACAAAGAAAATCGCGAAGAAGGGTGGCTTGTCTCCCGCGCGCATTCGCGCCGAAGAAGCGCGCCACCTGATGAACACCTACAAGCGTCCTCCCATTGTGTTCACCCATGGCCGCGGCTGCCGCCTCTATGATTCTCGTGGCCGCGAGTATCTCGATTTCCTCGGCGGCATCGCGGTCAACGCGCTCGGCTACTCGCATCCGCGCCTGGTTCGCGTCATCCGCCGCGAGGCGGGCCGCGCCGTCCACCTCTCGAATTTGTTTCACAATCCTTATCAGGGCCCGCTCGCGCGCAAACTCTCGGAATGGTCCGGGCTCGACCGTGTTTTCTTCACCAACAGCGGCTCCGAAGCCATGGATGGCGCGCTCAAGCTTGCCCGCGCCTATGCCCGCGCGAAATTCGCGCCGGGCGGCGCGCACCGGAAAATGCGCATCCTGGCGCTCGAAAATTCTTTCCATGGCCGCACGTTCGGCGCGCTTTCCATCACTCATCCGGAAAAGTACCGCGAGCCGTTTGCTCCGCTCGTTCCCGGCGTTGAATTTGTCCGCTTCAATGATGTCGTGGATCTTGAATCAAAATTCGACGACTCCGTCTGCGCTCTGGTCGTCGAAACCATTCAGGGCGAAGGCGGCATCTGCCCCGTGAGCCAGAATTTCTGGCTGGCCGCGCACTCGCTGGCCGCCCAGCACGATGCCGCGTTCATCGCCGACGAGATTCAATGCGGCCTCGGGCGCACCGGCCGCCGCTTCGCCTACCAGAAATTCAATGCGCCTCCGGACATCGTCGCCATCGCCAAGCCGCTAGCGGGCGGCTTGCCGCTCGGCGCATTCATCGCCAATGAAAAATTTGCTGCCGCCTTTGCGCCGGGAATGCACGGCACCACGTTCGGCGGCGGCCCGCTGGTTTGCGCCACGGCACTTGAATTTCTCACCGTCGTCGAAGAACACAACCTGCTCCGAAACATTCGCGAGCGCGGCGCCGAATTGCGCTCTGGCCTCGAAACTCTCGCCGCGCACTTCGATTTCATCCGCGAAGTCCGCGGCGAAGGTCTCATGCTCGGCGTAGACCTCGCCGTGGACGGCGCGCCCTTCGTCGGCCAGGCGCTCCGTCGCGGCCTGCTGATCAATTGCACCCACGACCACATCCTCCGCCTCCTCCCGCCTTTCATCATCGGCCGGCGCGAGATCGCGGAGTTTCTCGAAAAATTTGAAACCGTGCTGGCTCGCACGCCTAAGCCAGCAGCACAGCCGCAAAAGAAAACTCCCAGCGCCGAAACGCTTTCGCAGCCGATGTCCCTGGCTGCTTCGAGGTGAACATGAACGCGACCGCAGCACCCGCACCGCTCACCGTCACCAACGATCTCCTCACCGGCATGGAATGGGCCCCCGCGCAGGTGCGCGAGCTCTTCCATCTCGCCGCGGATATCAAAGCCCGCCCGGATCGTTACCGCGGGGCGCTCGCCGGCCGCTTCCTGGCCATGATTTTCGAGAAGCCTTCGCTGCGCACGCGCGTCACTTTCGAAGTCGGCATCGCCAGTCTTGGCGGCGCTTCCGTGTTCCTCGATCACACCACGACGCACCTCGGCGAGCGCGAGTCCATTGCCGACGTCGCGAAGAATCTCGAGCGCATGGTCCACGGCATCATCGCCCGCGTCTTCTCCCAGCAATCTCTCGACGAGCTGGCCGCGCACGGCCGCATCCCGGTGATCAACGCGCTTTCCGACCGGTTTCATCCCTGCCAGGCGCTCGCCGATTTATTTACGCTCGAAGAGCGCTTCGGCAGCCTCCGCGGGCTGAAATTTGCCTATGTCGGCGATGGCAACAATGTCTGCCACTCGCTCGTGGCCATTGGTGCACGCCTGGGCGCTCATCTTCGCATCGCCACGCCCGCCGGTTTCGAGCCGGACGCATCCGTGGTCGCCGAAGCCCGGCGCGTCGCGCGCGAAACGCGCGGCAAGATCGAAATCCTGCGCTCGCCCGAAGAAGCCGTCGCGGGCGCGCAAGCGATTTACACCGACGTCTGGGCCAGCATGGGTCAGGAGGAGGAAGCCGCGTCGCGCCAGGCTGCCTTCGCAGGCTATCAAGTGAATGATGCGCTCTTCGCGCAGGCCGCGCCGGACGCCGTCTTCATGCATTGCCTCCCGGCGCACCGCGGTGCGGAAGTCACCGACGGGGTGATGGATTCCGAGCGCTCGATCGTCTTCGACCAATCGGAAAATCGCCTGCACGTGCAGAAAGCGATCCTGCTTACGCTGCTCAATTAAGGAGACAGAATTGCCGAAGAAAGTTGTGCTCGCGTATTCCGGAGGCCTGGACACCTCCATCATCATCCCCTGGCTGAAAGAGACCTACGGCGGCTGCGAAGTGATCGCCATGATCGGCGACCTCGGCCAGCGCGAAGACCTCGAAGCCGCGCGCAAAAAAGCCCTGGCCACCGGCGCCAGCTCCGCCTTCGTCGAAGACCTGCGCGAGGAATTCATCACTGCCTACATCTGGCCCACGCTTCGCGCCGGCGCCGTCTACGAACACAAATATTTACTTGGCACATCCTTCGCGCGCCCGCTCCTCGCTCAGCGCCAGGTGCAGTTGGCGAAAAAACTTGGCGCCGACGCGGTCGCCCACGGCTGCACAGGAAAAGGCAACGACCAGGTGCGGTTCGAGCTGGCCGTCAAAGCCCTCGCGCCCGATCTGAAAATCATCGCCCCGTGGCGCGAATGGAATATCGCCTCGCGCGAAGAAGGCATCGCCTACGCCCGCGCGCACAATGTTCCTGTCGAGCAAACCACAAAAAATATTTACAGCCGCGATCGCAACATCTGGCACCTCAGCCACGAAGGCGGCGTCCTGGAAGATCCCGCGAACGCTCCTGACGAATCCATGTGGCAGTGGGTCGTCTCGCCCGCCAAGGCTCCCGACCAGCCCACCACGGTTGAAATCAGCTTCGAGGAGGGAATTCCCGTTGCCGTCAACGGCAAGAAACTCGGCCCGCTCGCGCTCCTTGAGCAGCTCAACGAAATTGCCGCGGCCAACGCCGTCGGCCGCATGGACATGGTTGAAAACCGCCTGGTCGGCATCAAATCGCGCGGCGCCTACGAAACTCCCGGCGGCACGCTGCTGATCGCGGCGCATCGCGAGCTGGAATCCCTCTGCCTCGATCGCGAGACGGCCCACTACCAGCAGATGCTTTCGCTCCGCTACGCCGAAATGGTTTATTACGGCATGTGGTTCACTCCTCTCCGCGAATCGCTCGACGCTTTCTTCACGAGCTCCCAGCGCCGCGTCACCGGCTCCGTCGCGCTCTCGCTCTTCAAGGGCAACGTCTCTATCACCTCGCGCCGCTCACCCCTTTCGCTTTACCGCACCAATCTCGCCAGCTTCACTATGGCCGGATATAATCCCAAAGACGCCGAGGGCTTCATCAATCTTTTCGCGCTCCCCATCACCGTCCCGCAGGACGCGCACGCGAAAGCTGAGGTGAGATGAGCGGCCCCGAAGACCAGAAGATGTGGGGCGGCCGCTTCGACCGTCCCCCGGACGCTTCCTTCTACGAATTCGAGCGCTCCTGGCATTTCGATCGCCGCCTTCTCCCGCAGGAATTCGCGCTCGACCGCGCCTGGGCCCGCGCCATCTCGCTCGCCGGAATTCTCTCGTACGAAGAGGGCCAGCAAATCGTCGCCGCGCTCGACCAGCTCGAGCGCCGCGCCCAATCCGAGCCTGCCTGGCTCGACAACTCGAAAGCTGAAGACGTTCACCATTTCGTCGAAGCCGCGCTCATTGAGAAGCTCGGCCATCTGGGCGCGAAGCTGCACACCGGCCGCAGCCGCAACGAAATGGTGGCCACCGAATTCCGCATGTACGTGAAAGAAGCCGCGCATCAGATTCGTGGCGCGCTCGCATCGCTGCTCCACGCCTTCGCCGCGCAAGCTGAAGCCAATCTGCGCATCCCCATGCCCGGCTCTACGCATCTCCAGCACGCCCAGCCGCTGCTCGTTTCGCATTGGCTGCTTGCGCACGGTGAATCGTTTCATCGCGACGCCGAGCGCATCACCGCTGCTGCCGCCTGCGCCGATGCGTGCCCGCTCGGCTCGGGAGCGCTCGCTGGCTGCGCATTCCCGCTTGACCGCAAAACCCTCGCGCGCGATCTGGGCTTTTCGCGAGTCACCGCCAACAGCCTCGACGCCGTCAGCGACCGCGATTTCGCGCTCGAATATATTTCCGCGCTCTGTTTTCTCGCCATGCATCTCTCACGGCTTGCTGAAGACATGGTCCTGTTCGCCTCGCCTGAATTCGCCTACATCGAACTGCCCGACGAGTTCTCGACCGGCAGCAGCCTGATGCCGCAGAAAAAAAATCCCGACGCCTGGGAACTAATTCGCGGCAAGACGGGCCGCATCTACGGCGCGCTCTTCGCTCTGCTCACCACGTGCAAGGGTTTGCCCTCGAGCTATCAGCGCGATTTGCAGGAGGATAAAGAAGCGCTCTTCGGAGCGCACGATCAGGCGCTGGCCATGTTGCAAATCGCAGGAAAAACTCTCGCGGCCACGCGCTTCCGCGAAGAGCGCCTCCGCGAGGCCGCCCAGGATCCCGCGCTCGTGGCCACGGAAGTTGCGGACTATCTGGTCACCTTCGGCGTGCCCTTTCGCGAAGCTCATGAAATTGTCGGAAAAGTTCTGCGCGCCGCCGAATCGGAAGGAAAATCCATCCGCGAAATGCCGCTCGAGCGTCTGAAGGAATTTTCGCCCGCGTTTGGCCGCGATCTCGGCACGGTGCTCACGCTCGAATCCGCGCTGGCCCGCCGCGCCACTGCCGGCGGCACCGCGCCCGGCGCCGTTCGCGCCGCGCTCGACGATTTCAAGCAGCGCCTGGCCAGGCTCGAGGAAAATCCATGAAGGCGCGCCGCGCAATTGTTTCAG
>JBGPZR010000413.1:0-2482 GCA_041493845.1 Terriglobia bacterium
AAATTCAGAAGTTCTTGTTCAGATCCTCGCAGTGGTCACTACCAGGCGGCAATTGCCAGACAGAAAACCCTCAGGTCAGTCCCGACAGAGGCGGTCGGGACGGGACCTGAGCTACAGATCCGGGTGGAAGGGTCAGGAAACGAGGTGGGAAGGTAAGAGTGTCAACAGTGCCGTTTCAGGATTGAAACGCGAAGCCAACGGACAGCGGATCAGCCCTTGGCCCTCGGAGGTACGTAGCCTTCGGGCAGCTTGGCGCCTTCGCCGAAGAAGAACGCTTCCATTTGCTCTTCCATTATTTTTTGCGAGTTTGGGTCGAGCGGGTTGAGGCGCAATTCGTTCATGACCATTTTTGAATGCTCAAGCCACATTTTCCAAGCGTCTTTCGAAACATTTTCGTAGACGCGCTTGCCGATCTCGCCCTTCCAGGGAATGCGGTCGAGCCCGGGCATTTCGAGGCCGAACTTGACGCATTTCACCATGCGCACGTTCTGTCCTGCGGGCGCGGTGGAAGCAGCGGGCGCAGGCGCATCGGAACATTTTTCGTCGGCCATTCATGCCTCCGGGGAGAATTCCACTGTCAATCCAAGATACGCCAAGAGCCGCCGAAATTCCAGTCGGGGCGGACATGAACTCGCGCAGACGCGAGTGGCATCCGATAGGATTGTGATAGGCTCATGTGGGCCGCGCGGAGATTTGAAGGGCGGAGAAATCCGCATGACGGCCGCAAGCTTGAAATTTCCGGGAGACTTTCGATGGATGCCCGAGAAGCCGATGTCGCAGATGCCGTCCAGGCAGATGCGTATTACTGTGAAATTCCCAACGATCCGTGCGTGATTGTGATGTTCGGTGCGTCGGGCGACCTGGCGCGGAGAAAATTGCTGCCCGCTCTGTATGATCTGGCGCGGCACTCGTGCCTGGCGCCGAGGTTTCGGCTGGTGGGGTTTGCGCGCACGGAGCTGAGCGACGATGAATTCCGGCGCACCGCCAGCGAGTTTCTGCCGAAAGAAGATTCGGCCGGACCCTCCGGCGTCGGGCAGCAGGATTTCCTGAAGCACGTGCAATATTTCAGCGGGAATTATGACGACCCCGAAGCGTACCGCCGGTTGACGCAGCGGCTGGAAGATCTCGATCGCGAAGGCCAGTTGGGCGGGAACCGCCTGTATTATCTGGCGACGCCACCGGATATTTACGCCCGCATCATCGAGCAGCTTGGCAAAGCGGACCTGGCGCATCCGAAGACAGAAAAATCGTGGACCCGCGTGATCATCGAAAAACCGTTCGGGCACGACCAGGCATCTGCGCGCGCGCTGAACGATAAAGTGTTGAGCGTGTTCGATGAATCCCAGGTCTATCGCATCGATCATTACCTGGGCAAGGAAACAGTGCAGAACATGCTGGTGCTGCGATTCGGCAACGGAATCTTCGAGCCGCTGTGGAACAGGAATTACGTCGATCATGTACAGATTACAGCGGCGGAATCGCTGGGAGTGGAGCGCCGCGCGGCATTCTACGAATCCACCGGCGCGCTGCGCGATATGATTCAGAGCCACGTGCTGCAACTGACGTCGCTGGTGGCCATGGAAGCGCCGGCAACGTTTGACGCGACGTCCGTGCGAAACGAAAAAATCAAGGTGCTGCAGTCCATCCGGCCATTTACGCAGGAAACAATCTGGAAATCAGTTGTGCGCGGGCAGTACGGCCCGGGCACGGTGAACGGCAAAGCAGTTCCGGGCTATCGCCAGGAACCGGGCGTGAAGCCGGATTCCGCGACGGAGACGTTTGTCGCACTGAAGCTCCAGGTGGACAACTGGCGGTGGAGCGGCGTGCCCTTTTATTTGCGCACGGGAAAACGATTGAAGCGGGCGACGACAGAAGTTGCCATCCGTTTCAAGCAAGCGCCGCACATGGTGTTTCGCAGCGCCAATGCGGAATCGAACTCGCTGATACTGAATATCCAGCCCGACGAAGGGATTTCGCTTTCTTTCGGCGCAAAATCTCCCGGGTCGCAGATGCAAATTCGCCCGGTGACCATGGATTTTCAATACCGGCAGGCGTTCGGAGGCGGGTCGCGCGACGCGTACGCCACGCTGATCAACGACTGCATCCGCGGCGACGCTACGCTTTTCGACCGCGCGGACAGCGTGGAGGCTGCGTGGGCGCTGGTGGATCCGATTTTGGAGGCCTGGAAAACCGCTTCCGCGCCGCCCTTCCCGAATTATCCGGCGGGAAGCGATGGCCCGCGGGCCGCAGATGACCTGACGGCGTCCGATGGCGGCCGCTGGCGCCCGCTCTAGGGCCGCCACTCGCGATCAAGAAAGCAGCAGAAAATTCAACCAGCAAAGGCGGAGGGGCAGATGATTCTGGCGGGCGACCTGGGTGGAACAAAATCCAACCTCGGGTTGTTCGACGTCCAGCAGGGAAAGCTCGTGCGCGTGGCACAGAAGCGCTATGCGACGCAGCAGTATTCCGGCCTGGACGAGAT
>JBGPZR010000369.1:0-2911 GCA_041493845.1 Terriglobia bacterium
GACGGCGCTGATCTCGGTATGCGTCACGGCGCCGCCGAGCAGCTCGCCATCGACCGTCTGGCCGGTGGCTCCCTTGACGAGGTTCGGGCCGCCTAACCCCATGAACGACGTCCCCTTGACCATCAGGATCACGTCGGAGAGCGCCGGGAGGTAGGCGCCGCCCGCGATGCAGGGACCCATCACGGCCGCGAACTGGGGCACCTTGAGGATGCGGCGCATCAGCGAGTTGTAGTAGAAGAGGCGGCCGGCGCCGAACTGGCCGGGGAAGACGCCGCCCTGGTAGGGGAGGTTCACGCCGGCGCTGTCGACCAGGTAGACGATCGGGATGCGCTGGCGCATCGCGATCTCCTGCGCCCGGAGCATCTTGGTGATGGTCTCGGGCCACCAGCTGCCGGCCTTCACCGTCGCGTCGTTGGCGATGATCATCACGCGGCGCCCGGCCACGCGACCGAGCCCGGTGATGGTGCCGGCCGCCGGAGCGCCGCCCCATTCCTGGTACATTTCATGCGCGGCGTAGAGGCCCAGCTCGAAAAACTCCGTGTTCGGGTCGATCAGTTTGGCGATGCGCTCGCGCGCCGTCAGCCGGCCTTTCTTGTGCTGCGCCTCGATAGCCTTCGCGCCGCCACCCTGGCGGATCTGCTCCTCTTGATTCTTGATTTCCGTGAGGCGGTCCACCATCTGCCGGCTGTTCTTTTGGAACTCGGCTGACTTGGCGTCCACGTGCGTTTCGATCACAGTTCCGCTCACCCAGCTCCCCTCTCGACGATGCAGTATCGCGCGCCCCAAACACGCAGGACGAAACTACGCATTGTATCATCGGCAATTCGTTTTGACTTGCACGGGCGCCCCGGCTGCAAATGTCTTCTGGCGTCCCACTGAATCGAGTTGGCGTTAAAGGTTTGAACGATACGCTGCGAGCCGAATGGCTTCAGCAATCAATTTGTCAGCGGGAACAATTTCCATGACGAGTCCCCAGTCCAGCGCCTCATCCGCTTCGACGAGGCGGCCTGTCGTCAGCATCTCCATTCCTCGCGCGCGTCCGATCAACCGGGGCAAGCGCTGCGTGCCACCCCAGCCGGTCAGGAGTCCGATGGCGCCGCCGGGATGCGCGAACATGGCGTCCGGCGTGGCGATCCTTTGGCGGCAGGCCAGGGCAAGGTCCAGTCCTCCACCCATGCAATAGCCGCGAATCGCCGCGATCACCGGTTTTCGCGATTGCTCGATTCTGGCGAAGATTTGCTGACCGCTCCTTGCGAACTCGTGCGCTTCGACTGGAGTCAGTCTGGCAAGTTCGGCGATCTCAGCGCCTGCCGCGAATGCCCGGCCAGTCCCGGTGATCACCGCCCCGTCCAATTCACGAGAAGCCTCGAGTTCCGCAATCTTTTGCCCGAGCGCGGCCAACACGGACCGCTCCAGCCGCGGAAATCCGTCTTCGCTGTCGAGAGTAAGAAGAAGAATGTCATCTTCTTGCGAAACAAGGAGGCGAGTGCTCACCGTCGGTTCATGCTCCGTGCGGAGCGGTTGAGGTGCGCTGGCGGATGAAATCCACAATAGCCTGGGTAGGAGTGCCGGGCAAAAACACTTCTGCAATTCCATCCTTCTTCAGCGCAGGAATGTCAGCTTCCGGGATGATTCCACCGATCAGGACGGTGACGTCGTTCATCCCTTTTTGGCGCAGAAGCTCCATCAGGCGGGGACAGAGAGTGTTGTGCGCACCGGAAAGAATCGAAAGGCCGATCACGTCCACGTCTTCCTGCACTGCCGCCGAGGCGATCATTTCCGGTGTCTGCCGCAGCCCGGTGTAAATTACCTCCATCCCGGCGTCGCGTAGTGCGCGTGCGATTATTTTTGCGCCGCGATCGTGCCCGTCGAGCCCGGGCTTGGCAATCAGCACTCGAATTTTCTTTTCCGGCATCTTTCTCTGTCTGCGTCCCGGTGGCGTTCCGCGCCTGGTTTACCGTCCTTGCGAAAGCACAGGATACTTCAGCGCATTAGCAAATCGTGAAGAAAATCTTCGAGCAGGGCATTGAATTTGTCCGCGTCGTCCACAAATAGCGCATGGCCGGCGCCATCGAATATCTCAAGCTGCGATCGAGGGATTTTCTTCTGCATTTCGACGATCCCTGCCATATAAGGACTCTTCGCCGCGCAAACAATCGTGGGCTTGTCGATCTTCGGGAGCGTGGCGCGATAATCGGTAGAGAATTTCCCGACGAGCAGCGCCACGGCCGTGTTGGCCGGCACGCGCAGCGACGCCTGGATCACTCGATCGACGTACCCATCCGGCTGGGGCTTCTTGAAGAAAACTGTGCGAATGAATTCCGGGACGACTTTTTGCCGGTCCCTCTGTATCTGGCCAATAAATTCGAGAGCTCCGGCCGCCTCGGCGGGAGTCTGCGCGCCGCCACCATCGTCCACGAGCACGAGGGCGGCAAGATCACCGGTTCCGAACTGGTCGACGTAGGCAAGTAGTTCGTTGACGGCCATTGACCATCCCACCAGCACGACGGGCGCCATGTGCAGTTTGTCCACAACCGCTTTTATGTCGCGCGCGCGCACGGCCGGGTAAAGCCCTTCCGGAGTCTGCGTCGATTCACCCTGCGAGCGGGGATCCATCGCGACGACGCGAAAATCCTTCGAGAAATACTCGATTTGCTTCTCCCAGATCCATGCAGGCATGGTCCAGCCGGGAACAAACAGAATGGAAGGGAACTGGTTGGGGTTCGTAACCGAGATGTTGCCCTTCGTTGCAATCGTGCCGGCGGGAAGGGGGTTCCCCACTTCCGCGCTCGGAAAACTCTTCTGGCGGCCGGATTCAAGGTAATGAATCTTCACCCCATCCGCCGTGGTGATGAATCCGCTCTTCGTACCCTGCGGCTTCTTATCTTTTGCCGGGGCTGCCAGCGCCGTC
>JBGPZR010000218.1:0-4608 GCA_041493845.1 Terriglobia bacterium
AATCGCCGGCGTTTGCGGAGGCGTCGCCGAATATTTTGGTGTTGATTCCACCATCATTCGCCTGATCTGGGTGGTCGCGGCGCTTGTGCCTCCGTTCCCTGCATTCATCGCCTACATCGTCGGCTGGCTGATCATGCCGCTTGCGCCGCTGCCTGTCCCGGCCTCGTCGCAGACATCTTCAGCGGGCGCGCCAAACTCGGCGCAGCCTGTCTGACCTGGCGTTCACTCTGTCGGCCCATCGTGCGATAGGCATTCCGAATTGAGCGCGACGCTCAGCCTGCGCAAAAGCGGCAAACTCTCAGTCCTTGTCTTTCGCTCTTCGCGGAGACCTGCGCCCTCCGCCGAATATCGCTTGATCAAGCGATATCAGCCCGGCGCCCACAGTCGCCAGCGTGAAAGCCGCCACCGCGAGCAACAACGGAAACTCATAATTTTTCACCGTGGCGATCGGCCCCTGCGGCAAGTGCACCCGCCAGACGGCAATGGCCATCTCGCCCGCCAGCAGCAATCCGGCGATGCGCGTAAAAAGTCCCGGAATCAGCACGATCCCGCCGAAAAATTCGAGTGCGCCGGCAACGTAAACGAAATATCCGGGAAAGCCCATGTGCTCGAACATTTGCATGCTCTCCCGCGTGTGCGTAAACAATTTCGGATAGCCGTGGAAGATAAAAATAATTCCCAGCGCCAGGCGCAACAGCAGCAGCGCCAGTGGCTTCAATTTTTCAAGACTCTGCATTCCGGTTTCTCCAGGCAGCAAAACTTGCCATCGCGCTCGAAGCGCCCCGCATTGTAGCAGAAACGCACAATCACACTCGCCTGCGTGGCGAAGGAAATTTTTGTTGGAAGCCTTTCAAGAATGCGCGTGGTTGTTGGTGTAAAATCTTGGGTCACCTCAGGAGCTCTGCGACTCATGGCCAGCAGCGTTCGCACAATCGGTGTCTGTAATGGCGGCGGCGACTGCCCGGGATTGAACGCTGTCATCCGCGCCGTCGTCCGCACCGCCAAGCTCGAGTATGGCTGGCGCGTCATCGGCGTCACCAATGGTTTCAATGGGCTGATCTGGCCGGAGCAGTCACACGAGCTCACGTTCGAATCCATCCGCGGCATTCTCCCGCGCGGCGGCACGATTCTCGGCACCACGAATCGTGGCAACCCATTCGCTTTCCCCGTCGAAGAGAATGGCCGCACCGTCGTCCACGATTATTCAGGCCGCTGCATCGAATCCCTGAAGAATTTCGGCATCGAAGGCCTGGTGGTGATTGGTGGCGATGGCACGCTCACGATTGCGTATGAATTCTCAAAGCTCGGCGTAAAAGTAGTCGGCGTCCCGAAGACGATTGACAACGATCTGATGGCCACGGAAGTCACCTTTGGATTCGACACCGCGCTCCATGTCGCCACCGACGCAATTGATCGCCTGCACACCACCGCCGAAAGCCATCATCGCGTGATGGTGATCGAAGTGATGGGCCGCGAAGCCGGCTGGATCGCACTGCATTCCGGGCTCGCCGGCGGCGCCGACGTGATCCTGATCCCTGAAATTCCTTTCACCATCGAGACGGTCTGCGAGGCCATCCGCCAGCGCGAAGCCCACGGCCGCAGCTTTTGCCTGGTGGTCGTCGCCGAAGGCGTGAAGCTGCCCGCGCAAGACGGCCTCGGAAAACCTTTCCCGAAGCCGCAGCCCGGCCAGGTGGGCAACGCCATCGGTTTCGCCATTCGCGAATACCTCAAGAAGGAAGTGCGCGTCACGGTCCTTGGTCACGTGCAGCGCGGCGGCTCTCCCAGTCCTTTCGATCGCACGCTCGCCACCCGCTTCGGCGTTTCCGCGGTGGACCTTGTGGCGCGCGGCGAATACGGGCGCATGGTGTGCCTCCGCGCCGGGAAAATCGAATCGGTGCCGCTCGTGGACGCGATCGGCTCTTGCAAACTGGTGGATCCGGGAAGCGACTATGTGCGCGCGGCGCGTGCCGTGGGGATCACCTTCGGGGACCGCCCCTGATGCGAAAAATTCTTCTCGGCTCGGCACTTCTCCTGGTGGTTTGCTTCGCCGCCTATCTGCGCTTTCACCATTCCGGCGCTCCACTTGAAATCGCTTACGCCGGCAATCGCCAGGTGACCCTAATGAGCACCACAGCGCAGGTGCGTTCGCCGATCGTCACCGTTAATTTTGGCGACCGCCTCGAAGTTCTGGAACGCTTTCAAGATCAGGTGAAAGTGCGCACCATGACCGGCCTGGCCGGCTGGATCAGCGAGCGCGACTTGCTTTCAGCGGATTTGTGGCAGAAGGCGCATGACCTCGACACCAGGACTGCGGCGATGCCCGCGATGGCCCGTGGCCACACCAGAGTCTTGACCAACCTCCGCATCGCTCCGGGACGCGACGCGCCCCGCGTCCGCCAATTGGCCAAAGCGGTTCCGGTTGAATTATTTGAGCGGCAGCCGGTCGAGGTGCCCACCTCGCCCACCGCGGCTAAATCGAGCGAGCAAGACGAAGGCGCAGCCGAGCCCCCGGTAGCAAAGAAGGAAGACTGGTGGCTCGTGCGCGCCCGCTCCGGTGATGAGAAGGAAATTTCCGGTTGGATTCTCGGCCGTTTTGTTTCGCTCGATGTTCCTTCGCCCATCCCGGACTACGCCAGTTCGGCGGGCATGCGCATTGTCGGGTGGTTTGAGCTGAACCGCGTGAAAGACTTGTCGGGCAATGCCAGGCCGCAGTATCTCGTTCTCGGCGCTCACGGCCCCGAAGGACAGGCTTGCGATTTCAGCATGCTCCGCGTTTACACTTGGGGCATCCAGCGCCAGCGGTACGAAACCGCCTTCATCGAAAGCAATATTTGCGGCAGGCTTCCGCTCAAGCTTACTCAGTCGGCGGCGCCCGTAGGCGACACCCAATTTGCATTTCAAGATATCAGCAGCAGTGTTCCCGGAGAGCGTATCTACCGCATGCATCAGACAATTGTCCGGCGGGTCAGGCAGGACGGCTCACCCGCCCCTCGCAAGCACCGTTAATCATAGAGTCCCATCCGCTTCGATTTGATGTAGCGCCCGCTTGCAATTGATATAGATTTATCTTGATGCGAAATTGCACTCCAATCGCCACGCTAATCCTCTCCGTGTTGTCTATCTCCTGCGCTTCCGGTTGCTCGCTGTTTGAAACCAAGGCAGAGTCGGAAAAGCCGGCAGGACCTCCACTCGAATACCTTGGCGCGTGGGGAGCGAAAGGCGACGGCCCGGGCCATCTGCAGGTGCCCGCCAGCATAGCCACCGACAAAATCGGCAACGTTTACATCGTGGATGCCGGCAGCAGATTTGTGCACAAGTTCGGGCCGTCTGGAAAACCGCTGCTTTCCTTCCAGGAGGATTCGCTGAAGCACCCGCAGTCCATTGCTGTGGATCTCGGGGGCGCGATATACGTCACCGATCCGGTCCGCAAAAGCGTTTTTGTTTGTCTTCCAAGTGGTGAGCGCGATCGTTTTCGCGAGCTGCGCTTGAAAACGCATTCCGGAAAGGAGAATGTGCTGGGCGTGGGCGTGGCGGATGACGGACTGATCTACGTGCTCGATTCCAACGCCGGCAAAATTTCCGCGTTCAACTCGCGCTTTCGCCTTGCGCTGTCGTGGCAGCCGCGCGAAGATGCGCCGGATTCGAAAGGCCATCCCGCCGCCATCGCCATTGGCCCCGATACTTCCGTGTACGTCGCCGACCCCGCGAACAACCGGATTTTGAAATTCACGCGCGATGGGCGCTACGTTTCGGAAATTCGTCCCAGCGCGGCCGGAAATGGGTCGAGGTTGAGCAGCGAGTTTGCGGTCACCGCGAATTACATTTTCGCGATGGACGCCGATGGGCGCATGCTCCATGTCTGGACCATGGATGGGACGCCGAAGCTTGAGATGGATCTCGCCCCGGAACTTGGTCAAGCTTCGCGCGCGGCTCCTCCCCTGGCCGTGAGCCCCCGCCGAGAATTGCTGGTCCTCGATGAACCTGAGGCGCGTGTCCTGCGCTACCGGATTAACTTCTAACAATCCTCCGCTGTGCGATAACATTCCCCGCGGGAGACAGCACATGGCCCTACTCTTGTCCGAAGCGGACGTGAAATCCATCTTGACGATGCCGCTCGCTCTCGAAGCGGTGGAAAACGCATTTCAGCGGCTCGCCGACGGAAGCGCCGTGCTGCATTCGCGCCAGCGTCTTCACCTGCCGGGGAAAAGTTATCTCCACTACATGGCTGCGGGAGATGGTTCGAGCGGTTACATGGGACTGAAGATTTACACCAGCTCCCGCGAGGGCCTGCGGTTCCTGGTGCCGCTGTTCGATGCGCAGTCGGGCGACCTGCTGGCTCTGCTCGAAGCGGATCGCCTGGGCCAGATGCGCACGGGTGCGGCCAGCGGGGTCGCGACGCGCTTGATGGCTCGCGCGGATGCCCGCGTTGCCGGAATTATCGGCACCGGGTTGCAGGCGCGCACCCAGCTCGAAGCGATTGCGCTGGTGCGAAAGCTCGAAATAATTCGTGCCTATGGCCGCGATCCGCAGCGCCGCGAGCAGTTCGCGCAGGAAATGACGGCGCTGCTGGGTGTCCCCGTGACGGCCGTCCAGACCGCCGAAGAAGCT
>JBGPZR010000184.1:0-5143 GCA_041493845.1 Terriglobia bacterium
CATCCCGTGATTGGAACGTGGTTCCTGCTCGGCGAATTAGGCGTGGTGCCCGCGTCCGAAGGGCCTGTGCACGTGCTGCAGCAGACTGGCGCGGGAATCCTCCCTGTGGAACTGACATTCCACGACGGGCGGCCGAAGCACGTGACCATGACGCAGAAGGCAGCTCAATTTTCGCGCACGCGCGTGAACCGCAACGCACTTGCTGCTGCGCTAGGTTTGAAACCCAGCGATTTTGATCCCAAACTTCCGATCGAATTCGTCTCCACGGGAATTCCGAATCTCATCGTGCCGGTGGCGCGCCGGGCGGCGCTCGGGCGCATCCACACGAACATGCGCACCCTGGCCAGCGTGGTCTCGCGCGACGGCGTGATGGCCTACTGCTTCGCGCTCGGTGGGCGCGGCCGCGCCTACGCGCGCGGGATGCTGCCCTGGGGAATCATCGAAGACCCGGCCACAGGCTCCGCGGGCGGATCGCTGGGCGCTTATCTGGTGCAGCACGAGCGCCTGCGTCCCGGAGAAACTCTTCGCATCGCGCAGGGAGTCGAGATGGGGCGGCCGAGCGAGATTCAGGTGGAAGTCGGCTCGGAGCGCGGCAAGCTGGTTCCGAAAGTGAGCGGCGCGGCCGTCCGCGTGTTCGAAGGCCACATCGAAGCATAGTTCCTGCGGCAGTCGTCCCAAGCGTGTGACTAAGCTTCGAGATTTTTGCGCGCGGCGTCAAGAATGCCGTTCAAAAATGCTGGGGCTTCGGCGGAGGAAAATTTTTTGGCCAGCTCGAGCGCTTCGTCAATCACCACTTTCGCGGGGGCCGTGCCGGAGCGTAACTCGTAAATCCCCAGGCGCAGGATATTGCGGTCCACGGCGGCGAGACGGTCGAGACGCCAATTTTCGGAAAGTTTTTCGACGAGGTTGTCGCTCGATTCCGCCTGGGCCACTGCGCCTTCGAAAAGCTGGTTGGCGAATTTTCGCGTGGAGTCGGCGGCGCGGGCCGCCTTCCAGAAATGTTTTTTGATCTGCGCTGGCTTCTGGCGGGCCATGTCCCACTCGAAGAGCATCTGCAATGCAAATTCGCGGGACTTGCGCCGCAGCGTCATGCTAGCGTCGCCGGCCCCGGCGCGGATGGGCGGCGGATTTCCCGGAAATTTTTTGCGCCAGGCGGGCCATCTCGATCGCGCCGAGTGCGGATTCATAGCCCTTGTTGCCGGATTTCAGGCCGGCGCGATTGATAGCTTGCTCGAGCGTGTCGCAGGTGAGGACGCAGAAGGCCATGGGTACGCCGCTATCAAGCTGGGCAAGCTGAATACCGCGCGCCGTTTCGGACGCCACGTAATCGTAGTGCGAGGTCTCGCCGCGCAAGATGCAGCCGATGCAAATGAGGGAATCGAAGCGGCCTGTGGCGGCGAGTTTTTTTGCCACCAAAGGAATTTCAAATGATCCCGGCACGCGCACAATTTCGATTTGCTTTTCGCCGGCACCAGCGCGCTCGAGCGCATCCAGAGCGCCCGCGAGCAGCCGGTCGGTGATGAAACTATTGAACTGGCTTACGACGATGCCGAAGCGCAGCCCGGCTGCATTCAGCTCACCCCGCAAGCCAGGCCCTTTTGTAATTCCCGTCATAATCTAGCGCCCCTGAAATTTTGCCGGCCGCTTCTCGAGAAACGCGCGCGTGCCTTCGTGCATGTCGTCCGTCGCGCAGCACAGCCCGAAAAGCGCGGCTTCGAGAATCAGTCCTTCTTCCTGCGGCATCTCCACGCCGTGCTCCACTGCTTCCATCGCGTATTTCACCGCCAGCGGAGCATTGGCGACAATTTTTTTCGCGATCGCTTCGGCAGTGGCGAGAAGCTCCGCCTGCTCGACCACGCGGTTCACCAGCCCAACGCGCAGCGCTTCTTCGGCGGTGATCATTTCGCCGGTGAGGATCATTTCGTGCGCCACGCCTTTGCCGCAAAGACGCGGCAGGCGCTGCGTGCCGCCATAGCCGGGCAGGATGCCGAGCTTCACTTCGGGTTGCCCGAGCTTGGCGTTCTTGCTGGCGATGCGCATGGTGCAGGCAAGTGCTAACTCGCAGCCGCCACCGAGCGCGAAGCCGTTGATGGCGGCGATCGAGGGCTTTCCCATGGTTTCGAGGCGATGAAACACCTCTTGTCCGAAGCGCGCGAAATCCGGGCCATCCACCGATGTGCGCTTGGCCAGCTCGTTGATGTCTGCGCCAGCGACAAAGGCTTTTTCGTCGGCGCCCGTGAGGATCACGACGCGGACGGAATCATCCTGCCGCGCGGCGTCCAGGCATTGGCCAAGCTCCTCGACCGTCTTGCGATTCAGCGCATTCAAGACCGTCGGACGATTGACGGTGATGCGCGCGATTTGTTCTTTCACTTCGTACAGCAGATTTTCATAGCCCATTTTCAATTTTCTCTTTTCTTTTGTCCGCTTCAGGTCAATTGCAATGCTTTTGGCTTCGCCGGATCGCCGTAACCGTAAAATCCGCGTCCGGCTTTGCGCCCGTTCCAGCCGGCGAGCACCATGCGCTTCAGCAGCGGCGGCGACGCGAAACGCTTTTCCTTGAACTCGTCGAACATGATGTTCGAGATGTAGTAGGTGGTGTCGAGGCCCACGAAATCGAGCAGCGCGAGCGGCCCCATGGGATGCCCGCATCCGAGCTTCATGGAATTGTCGATGTCTTCGACCGATCCGACGCCTTCCTCGAGCGCGCGTACGGCATCCAGCAAGTAGGGCACCAGCAGCCGGTTGACGATGAAGCCGGTACGATCGGTGGTGCGCACAACCGTCTTGCCGAGCTTTCCTCCGAAGGCCACGATTTCGTCGAAGACTTTCGGGTCGGTCGCAATCGTGCGGATCACCTCGACCAGTTTCATCACCGGCACGGGATTGAAGAAGTGCATTCCGAGAAAGCGGTCGGGGCGCTGCGTGAACGTGGCCATCTCGGTGATCGAAAGCGAAGAGGTATTGCTCGCAAAAACGGTTTGCTTCGGGCAGACTTTGTCGAGCGCGATCCACAATTCGCGCTTGGCGGGCAACAATTCGACGATGGCTTCAATCACGAAGTCGCAATCTTTGAAATCATCGAGATTCGTCGTGCCGCGCAGACGCGCGCGAACTTGATCGCGGTCCGTCGCGGTCAGCGTTCCCTTCTCCACCAGCCGCGCGAGATTTTTCTCGATGGATTGCAGCCCCTTCTCGACCAGTTGCGGAGTAACTTCGCGCACCGTCACCTGGCAGCCCGCCTGCGCCGCCACTTGCGCGATCCCCGAACCCATCAGGCCGCATCCCACCACACCTACTTTTTCAATCGCCATGCAACTGCCTCCCGATATGTGATTCCAGTATGACTGCGACGCCGCGCCGGGTGGCGCCGTAGTAGGGTAAGGGAACAGAGGCAAGGAGGCAAGGAGGGGGAGGCCACAGAGGCACAGAGACACTGAGGCGAGGACGCTCGATGCAAAGAGAAAAGCGCGTTTTGTTGCGGTTAGGAATTTGCTTTCTCCTCTTGTTTCTTGGACTTGACTGATTTTTTGAATTGGTGAATGTTGCGATTAGCCTTTTGTTCGCCTGCCATCTGTTTGCGGGTTTCCCCACTAGACGCCACGGCGGCCGGGGCTTTTTTGGCGCTTCGCTTTTGCGTGCGAGCTGAGTTCGTTGGCATGACACTTTCGAGCGGATAGATGGCAGGCGCGTGTCCGGTGAAGAAGAAAGTGGTCCGCGGTGGCTCAAACCAGTTTCCGTGTTCGTCGAGGTGTGAATAGATGCGGGCGGCGCGAATGATTACATCGGCGGACTCGAGGGACAGGTGCTCGGAGGATTCGAGAATGCCCTCGAGGACGCGGCCCAGTTCCCGTTTTCGCCAGGCGAAGAGGCCGGTCGAGTGCACGTGGCGATAGATGGAGGCGCGGTCGGGGATTTTGTAATCCCTGGCAATCAGTTCGGGGCTGCGCCAACGGATGAAATCGCCTTCGATGGCGTCGCGGTCCGGGTGGGAGCAGACGGAGCATCTACGGGCGTGACGGGCGAAATCGGGAGGAAAAGAAGAGGAAGTAGAGGACGAGGAGCCCTTCGAAGCCCACACAGTGGGTTTCTCAGGGTAAAAGGAAGTAGAGGAATCGGAAGGACTCGCGGCGATTGCGTCCGCAGGCTCGCCGGTGGCCTCGGCGGGCTGGTCGTTTATCTGCGCTGGTTCGTCGGCGGGCTGGGCAGGCTGGGAGGATTTCTGGAGAGCCTCCCACTCGTGTGCGTAATACATCTGAGTGTCGCCTGGGCTGAATCTTGTGGGCTTGGTATATGTGACGGTGATTGGAAAAGTTCGTTCTCGTCGTTCCATTTTGCACATCCTCCTGTGATGCTGGGAGACAAAGGTCTCCGCCCTGCACTATTCAATGCGGGGCTGCGCCCTGCACCATGCGGTGCGGGACTCCGCCGATCCGCCGTAGCGGATTCACATTTCAAATTTAATTTTTCAGGGGATGCGCTTCACGCGCTGGGTGAACTGCTTGCAGCAGATACTAAATCAATACATGTTATATCATGGTTATCATGCGTTTTCAAGGGCTGGCAAAAATGGTACTGTCACCCGTAATTGTTGGAACGTACAAGGTGAAACCATATGGAACGCTCTCGGACGGCGAAACCCACCAATAAGAAGAAATCGAAGCCAAGAATACGAGGATACTTTTTTTGCGGAGGGCATCATCAGCGGAAACGACGTCCTATTATCGCGACCCATTAGGAACGTTGATTTTGGCGTGCCTGCTGGCGGTGGCCGCACGCTGTTGAAAATTCACGGAAGCGTGTCGAATCCCCGACCTGAGGGCAGTATTGTAATCACTGAAGAGGATTACCACAGGTTCCTGCGACAAGACCGCTACATCATCAACAAGCTTTACACTCTGTTCTGCGAACGCACCGTCGTGTTCCTTGGTTATAGCCTGAACGATTCCAATATCCAATCGATCTACCACGATGTGCTTTTTGACCAGAAAGCTGGAGACGCGGGCGGCGATATCTATATTGTGTCGCGGCTCACTGAAAACTCCTTTCGTTTAGGGCATCACCCCCATCTGATATCATGCGCACCGGTGAATGTGAATGGCTGAAGTACCCAACAAAGCCCCGAAGAAAGTATTGAAAGGCA
>JBGPZR010000026.1:0-11990 GCA_041493845.1 Terriglobia bacterium
GCGCCGCAAATGTGATCGCAGCAGCGCGTATTGCCGGTCGAGCCTGGCCCCATCTCGACAGTCCTCCTCAGAGTGGAATTTCCGAAAGGCCGGGCAGACAGGCTGCCAAAGCAAGCAAAGATGTGATTTTCAAATCCATCCCACGACACAGTTTAGCCCAGGCCTGCAGGTTCCGCTCATTGCAACAAAATTAGATGTGTTCCAAATGGGTACCGAAACCCGCGAATGGGATTTTCATGGACTAAAGCGCGAAACGCTCTCGCCACACTCTTGGAGCTACGGACGCAGAGAAAATCGGAGTGAGAGGAAAATGATCAGGGATTTGCGCGGTAGCTTGACGGTGCGGCAAAAGCATCCGCCGCCGCGAGCCGGCTCGCGTAGAGGGGAAACTTCATGGCGACGGCCGCCACTTCGTCACGCACACGGCGCTCGGTGGCACTATCGCCCAAGTGCGTGAGGATATCAGCCATCCAGCCCGCAATCCTGGCCATCTCCGGCTCGCGCATTCCGCGGGTTGTTACGGCGGGGCTGCCGACGCGAATTCCGCCCGCCTTCATCGGGGGCAGGGGATCGAAGGGGATGGCGTTCTTATTGACGGTCATGCCCGCGCGCTCAAGGGCCAGTTCCGCATCGCGGCCGGTGATGCCGCGCGAGTGCATGTCCACGAGGAAGAGGTGGTTGTCCGTGCCGCCGGTAACGATCCGGAAGTCTCGTTTGGAGAGCTCGGCTGCCAGCGTGCGTGCGTTCGCAACAACCTGCTGCTGGTAGCCGAGGAAGGCTGGCTCCATGGCCTCCTTCAGACAGACAGCTTTCGCTGCGATGATGTGTTCGAGCGGGCCGCCCTGCACGCCCGGGAACGTGATGCGATCAAGGTCCTTGGCATATTTCTCGCGGCACAGCACCAGGCCGCCGCGGGGGCCGCGCAAGGTCTTGTGCGTGGTGGTGGAGACGAAGTCCGCGTGCGGGACGGGACTGGGATGGATTCCGACTGCCACGAGTCCGGCGATGTGCGCCATATCCACGAAAAACAGGGCGCCCACCGACTGCGCAATTTTCGCCATGCGTGCAAAATCAATCACGCGTGAGTAGGCGCTGGCGCCGGCGACGATCATCTTCGGGTGGTGCTCTCGCGAGAGACGCTCGATTTCGTCGTAATCAATCGTCTCGGTTTCTTTGGTCACGCCGTACGCGACGAACTTGTAGGTCTTCCCCGAAAAGTTCAAGGGATGCCCGTGCGTCAGGTGCCCGCCGTGCGCGAGGTTCATACCCAACACGGTTGCGCCCGGTTCGAGCACCGTCATGTACACCGAAATATTTGCCTGGGTGCCGGAATGTGCCTGCACGTTGGCATGCTCGGCGCCGAAGAGTTGCGTGGCGCGCTCAATGGCCAGCCGTTCCACGCGGTCCACGTTTTCGCAGCCGCCGTAGTAGCGCTTGCCGGGATACCCCTCGGCATATTTGTTCGTGAACACCGAGCCCATGGCTTCGAGCACCGCTTCGGAAACGAAATTCTCGGAAGCGATCAGCTCGAGCCCGGTCGCCTGGCGGCGGACTTCATCGCGCAGCGCCTCGGCGACCTCGGGATCCACTACATCGAGAGGGCGGCTCATGCGTCGCAATTCGTTGGTTTCGTTTGACAAGGGTTAACTCGGAGCAATTCTATCGGAGGGTTGTTTCGATTGCAATCGATGTGCACGGGAAACGATTCAGTACGCGGGTTCGGGTGTTAGGGATTTGGCACAGGAATCGGCGGGAACGACGGAAATATTGGAACTTAATGTACTATGCCACGTCAAATAAAGTCTGGATTAATCCAGTACCACAGAGGGGAAACCATTGAACCTAGATTTCCAATTTGGACTCCAGCAAACGAACCTTTGGATGTCGATCTGGCAAGAACGAGCCGTCGGGATTTCACTGATCTCGCTGGGGCCTGCTCTGGTGGCAAATTCGTTGTGTCGACGCAGGAAAAGATTGTGATGCGCGAGGCAGAGGTGCAAATCGGAAATTCCAGCTTAAATCGCACCCACCAGAGGGGGAACGCACTGCTTGCGTTTTTTCTGCCGCTAGTACTTATCCTGTTCGGACAGAGTCTATGGGCGCAAGAGCGCAGTTCACCTCCGGCGCCAGCCGTATCTTCGGATTCCGCTGAGACTGCATCGCCCGCTAAGCAAAGTCCGCAGCCGTGCACCCCGCCGGAACAGTCCGGTACAACGAGCACAGCCAGCGATACGAAGCAATCCGAAGCGAAGAGTGCGGGCCAGTGTACTGCACCTGCGAATCAAGGCGTTCCGCCTGAGAAGCAGCAACCGAAGCGAATCCTGGGCGTGATGCCCAATTTCCGCGCTGTCAGCGCCGGCGCGCACCCGCCGCCGCCAACGCCGAAGCAAGCCTTCATCATCGCGACCCAGAACAGCTTTGACTACTCTTCATTTATCTTCGTGGGCATCACTTCACTCATGGCTGAGGGAACAGACGCTCACCCGCAGCTCGGGAAAGGCGTCGCCGGGTTTGGGAGATACTACTGGCGCGGGTTTGTCGATAAGACGGACGGCAATTACCTCGTTATTTTTGCACTGCCTACAGTGTTCCACCAGGACGAACGCTATTACGCCAAGGGCAAGGGCGGTTTCTGGAAGCGCGCCTTCTATGCAGCCTCTCGCATCGCTATCACGCCGGATTATCACGGACACAACAGCTTTAATATTTCCGAACTGCTGGGCAGGGGCATCGCGCAAGGAATTTCGGTGGAGTATTACCCAAGCAAGACTCGGACTGCCGGAGCAGTCGCCACGAAATACGGATACGCAATCGGGCGGGACGCGCTGACGAACGTGTTCCGCGAATTCTGGCCAGATATAGCCGTGCACGTGCTGCACCGGAATCCGTAAGCCGGGCAGCCTAAGGATTGGCGCTGGGAGCAGCGTGCTTGCTCGTAAGATGCATCCGCGAGAGCAGCGTGTGCGGTCCTCCGTACAAGAATTCGATGGCGATGTTCCCGCCCATGTACGCGAGCAGATTGTAATTGCCCATGCGGAAGCCGTCCATCGCGTTGTACCGGCGGGGATACCATCCGAGCGCAGCGGTCATCGTGCCTGCATAGGGGGCGGCGAGGGCGGAAAGCGAGAAGATGCGGTGGCCGTCATCCCCCCGGCGGGCTGTCAGGGTTGAAATCATGGCGTGCCTCAGCCGGGGGAAAACCCCCTTGCATTCGCAGCGGTAGTACAAAGTGTCCTCGCGCAAGATTTCGGCGAGTGCATACCGCGACGTCGTGGTCACCAGCGCAATCCCGAAATCGGAGCCGACCCGCTGGGCGTAGGCCTCTGCACCTTGCTTCCACTCAGGTGGCGAATTGTGCCATTGCTGGATGCCGCCCACGATCGCAGCGCCAACGATCGGGTAGGGTCCGAACGAATCGAACAAGTAGTTTTGAATTTTTGTTTTTTCAGTGGGGCGGGTGTAAGAAACGCTCGTCTGCGTGCGCGTCTTCCCCGATTGCGGCGATGGAGCGGCGGGCGATGCTCCACCTATACCGGCCGGAGCCTGGCCACTTGCTGAAGGTGGCAGAGCGGCGAGCAGGGCGGCCCCAGCGAGGAGCGTGACCCGCAGGCACAGATTCATCCCAACTAGCTCCCTGGTCGAACCGCCCACCGGCGGGCCTCAGCTACGATGTGACCACCCGAGTTCACACTGCAAACCGGATCGGGTACCAATTCCCTAGAAGCTCTCTTGAACCTCTTTCGCCACTTTCTTCGCGAAATCGTACGTGGCCCTCAGATTGCCGCCGAAAAACCGGACCTTGCCGGTGATGTCGCGCTCGAGCTGGACTTTTCCGCTCTTATCGACGAACTGGCAGTGAATGGTGATCGAAGTGGCTCCGGCAACGGTGGTTACCTGTCGGGCCCGCTCGCTGCCTTGCTTGAATCCGGTGACGTTGCTGCGGAGGGTGATCAGATCCTTTGTGTTGGCCGCGGCGTGATCGCCATCGCGATACACATGCTCGAACTTCCCGGCTTTTTGCAGCTCTTCGATCACATGCTCGTAAAGCGCCATCTGAAATTCAGCCGGAAGCTTCACCTCGTCGGACTGAAACAGGAGGATCTGAATCGCGGACGCAGAAATTTTTTGCGGTTTCTTATCTTGTGCCGAGCGCGCACTCCCTGCGAACAGGGATGCCGCTACGAGGAATGCGAAAACGCAACAGTGGCCAGCCCTCTTCATGGTTTTTGCTCCTTCTTGGGGCTTGCGGGCGCCTGCCCGATGGCCGCCGGCTCGATGGGAATGGTTGTCTTTGCACCCTCGGCGAGCAATTCCTTCTTCACGTCCTCTGCTTTGCCCACCGGCATGGTGAAGATGGCGCCATGCAGCCCGCCCGAGGCGTCGTGATACTGGATAGTGAGAGTGTCAATCTTCGTCCGGAACAAGCTCAGGAATCGGCCGCTGCCGTAAGGGCCAAGCATCGTAAGAGTGCCGATGAATCCTCCGATGGCGCGTTGGCTGTCGTTCCCCGTGATCACGTCATTGATCGAAGTCACCGGCAGATCCGCTTTCTTTTTCCCGGCCTTGAACTGCAAAGTGCCCTTCTCAATGGAAAGGGTTCCCGTGGAATTGTGCTTCACACCTTCGAGGCCGAGAACCTGCTTTGTGTCTGGCACGGCCACTGGCTGTTGTGCGAAGCCCGGAGGGCATAGCAGCACAACACTTAGCAGGGCCACCGCGGCGACAAACAGAGTCGGGACCAGCCGGCGCATGCTCATCTCAATTTTCTCCTTGATAAATCGGCGCGCCGGTGGGGACCGGCTGCGCGGCATAGCCTACACCAAGTCCCTGCTGTTATTCATCAAAATTAATATTCCTGCGGGGGCCGCCGGCCCGCTGGTTGACTTCGCCCGATGACTCCCCTAACCTAGCGCGTTTACAGCGCTGCTGCCGCGCGATTTTGCATGTCGCCGGCCACTTGGGCGCAGAAAAGAGCAGACTGCGGCATGGCGGAATTGAAGCTTCCCACGCGTTCGGAAGATTTTTCGGAGTGGTACAACCAGGTGGTGCTGCGGGCGGAGTTGGCGGACTACGCGCCGGTCCGCGGCTGCATGATCGTGCGCCCCTACGGCTGGGCGCTGTGGGAAAACATCACCGCGGCGCTCGATGGCCGCTTCAAAGCCACCGGCCACGTCAACGCTGCATTTCCTCTCCTGATTCCGCTCAGCTTCATCGAAAAGGAAAAGTCGCATGTGGCCGGTTTTTCGCCGGAGCTGGCTGTGGTTACCCATGGTGGCGGCGAGAAGCTGGAAGAACCACTCGTAATCCGCCCGACGTCTGAAACAATCATCGGCCACGCCTACGCGAAGTGGATCCAGTCTTACCGCGACCTTCCCGTGCTGATCAATCAGTGGAACAGCGTGGTGCGCTGGGAGCTGCGCACCAAGCTCTTCCTGCGCACACTTGAATTTTTCTGGCAGGAGGGCCACACCGCCCACGCCACTCTCGAGGAAGCGGAATTTGAGACGCGCCAGATGCTCGATATCTACGCCGACTTCGCCATCCGCGACGCCGCAATCCCGGTGATTCCCGGCAAGAAGTCTGACTCCGAAAAGTTTGCGGGTGCGGACCATACCTACTCAATTGAAGCCATGATGGGCGATGGGAAGGCCTTGCAATCGGGAACGTCGCACAACCTGGGCCAGAATTTTGCCAAAGCCTTCGAGATCCGCTACCTCGACAAGACCGGCGTGCTGCAACACTGCTGGACCACTTCGTGGGGTCTTTCGACGCGCTTCGTGGGGGCCATCATCATGGTGCATGGCGACGATCAGGGCCTGATCCTGCCCCCGCGCCTGGCTCCTTTCCAATTGGTGATTGTGCCCATCTATAAGACTGACGACGAGAAGACGGGCGTCCTGGAATGCGCCCACAAGCTGCGGAAGGAACTGGTGGGCGCGGGCATCCGCGTGAAAATGGACGAGCGCGAAGGGGCCAGCCCCGGGTTCAAATTCAACGATTGGGAGATGCGCGGGGTGCCGCTGCGCCTGGAACTCGGGCCAAAGGACGTGGCCAAAGGCTCCGTGGTGCTGGCGCGCCGCGACCGTCCGGGAAAAGAAGGGAAGTCATTCGTCCCGCAGCAGGGGATCACGGCCGCGGTGGCGCAAATGCTCGAAGAGATCCAGAAATCGCTCTACGACCGCGCCCTCGCCTTCCGCAAGGCCAATACGGTGGAACCTGCCGACTATGGCGAGTTCAAGAAAGCCGTCGAGAAGGGATTCGCGTTTTCCTGGTGGTGCGGCGGGAGCGCCTGCGAAAACAAAATTAAGGAAGAAACGAAGGCCACCATGCGCTGTATCCCTCTCGAGCAGCCCGGGGGCTCCGGTAAGTGCATTTACTGCGGCCAGACTGCCCGAGAAAAGGCCATCTTTGCCCGCGCATACTAGGCCCGCGCCGGCTAGCGGGTCCCCTGTCGCGGGGTGTGGCGTTTACTCATCGCAAACAGCCGTTTGCGCCGGCCTCTCCCGTGCGTCCCCAGGGTGCTAGGATGATTCTACAATCGCTGGATTCGGCGGGAATCCAGCTCGGGAGGCAGTGCCATTCGAATGAACCAGCCAGACCGGTCAAGCGAGCGCGGTGGATCGAAGCTGAATACCGTTCTGACGCTCCTCATCGTTGTATTCCTGATATTTTCCGGCATCAAGATTATTCCCGCGTTCTTTTCGAAATATCAGCTCCAGGATGCGATCGAAACCGAAGCGCGTTTTGCGATTGTCAATCATAAGGGCGAAGATGAAATTCGCGAGGACATTTGGAAGAAGGTGCAGGAACTCGAAATACCGGCAACGAAAGAGAATATTCATGTGAGCGTTGCGCAACGGGATGTGGCCATTACTGTTGACTACACTGTCCCGGTGGACTTGCGAGTCTATCAATTCACCCTGGAATTTCATCCCCACGCGGACAACCATACGCTTTAGAATAGGAATCCACTCTATTGGAGGGCCGGAGGCGTTCGGCCCGGGCATTGGCGCGCCCGCCCAGCCGCAGCCATTGTCGCGCGTGCAAGCACTTCACAGGACGTAGCGGAGAAAACGATTGCGGATTCGGATCGCGCGGGGATTCTGGACATCCCGCTTCGGCATCGCGCTGCTCAGCACAGCGCTGGTCGTCCTGCTGGCCGCCACCGGCGTCTTCGCGTATTACTACATTCAATTCGGCCGCTTGATCAACCAGCATCTTACGGGCCAGATTTTCCAGAACACCTCGCGCGTGTATTCCGCACCCGGCCACATCTACACGGGCGAAACTCTCCGCCCCGGCGACCTGGCCAGCCATCTCCTCCGCGCCGGCTATCAAGAGGGCAAAGTTCCGGGCTCGCCTGGGGAATATCGCGTCGTAGGCTCGACGGTAGAAATACGCCCGTCTGCCGATTCCTACTTCCGGGGAGCCAACGGCCTGCGCGTTGATTTTTCAGGCTCAACCATCTCGCGCATCGCCCAGCTCAGCAACGGCTTGACCCGCGATGCCGCGGAGATCGAGCCTGAGTTGATCACCAATCTCTTCGATAGTTCGCGCGAGAAACGCCGGGTGATCCGGTTCGACGACCTTCCCGGTCATCTCGTGAATGCCGTCCTCGCGGCCGAAGACAAACGCTTCTTCGAACACGGCGGCCTGGACGTAATCCGCGTCGTCGGCGCCGCGCTGGCCGATCTCCGCGCCGGCCACAAAGCCCAGGGCGCCAGCACCATCGATATGCAGGTGGCGCGCAGTTTTTTCTTCACCACCAAGCGCGAGTGGCGCCGCAAAGTGAAAGAAGTGCTGATGGCTTTCGAGATTGACCAGCGCTTCTCGAAACAGCAGATCTTCGAGCTCTACGCCAACGAAGTCTATCTCGGCAACCGTGGCAGCTTTGCCATTCGCGGATTCGGCGAGGCTGCCCAGGCCTATTTTGGCAAGGACGTGCGCGAACTCACGCTGGGCGAATCCGCGTTTATTGCCGGAATCATTCGCGCGCCCAATCGCTATTCCGCCGCCGAGCGCCATATGGACCGCGCGATAGAAGCCCGCGACCGCGTCCTTGGCCAGATGGTGGAAGACGATTACATCAAGCCAGACCAGGAGGCCGCCGCGAAGAAAGCGAAACTCCGGTTCATCAGCGGCGGTGTGGAAAGCAGCGCGGCGCCCTATTTTGTGGACATGGTGAAGGACCACCTACTCGAGCAATATTCCGAGGCCGATCTGCAGACGCAAAGCTTCCGCATCTACACCACGCTCGATCCCGATCTGCAGCGCGCCGCCTCCATCGCCGTCCAAAACGGCATGCAACAGGTGGACAAGCTGCTCGCCAAACGCTACGCGCTCTGGAAAAAAATGGGCCAGCCGGTGCCGCCGGCCCAGGTGGCGCTGGTGGCGCTGGATCCACGCACCGGCGAAATACGTGCGCTCATCGGGGGGCGGAATTACGGCGAGAGCCAGCTCAATCATGCGCTGGCGCGCCGCCAGCCCGGCTCGTCCTTCAAGCCATTCGTGTACGCGGCAGCGTTCGACAACGCCGCGCAGAATTTTCAGCCCGTGGTCACTCCGGTCACGACAGTGGATGATGTTCCCACCACATTTCAATTCGACGGCAAGGACTACACCCCCGACAATTTTGGTCAGGAATTTTACGGGACAGTCACCGTCCGCGACGCGCTGATTCACTCGCTCAACGTCGCCACCGTAAAAGTTGCCGAAATGATCGGCTATCAGCGCGTCGTGGACGTCGCGCGCCAGATGGGTCTGGGCGCAAACATCCAGGCGACGCCCGCTGTGGCGCTGGGCGCCTACGAAATGACGCCCATCGACGTTGCGGCAGGCTACACGCCCTTTGCCACCAACGGCGTCCGCGCGGAACCGTTGTTCCTGCGCAATGTTTTCGCAGCCGACGGCGGAGTGGAAGAAGCCGCTGCGCCCAAGACGCGCACCGTGCTCGACCCGCGCGTCGCGTACCTCACGACTACGTTGCTCGAAGATGTTGTCAATCGCGGCACCGGCGTAACCGTCCGCTCCCTGGGTTTCACCGCGCCCGCTGCCGGGAAGACCGGAACATCGCGCGACGGCTGGTTCGCCGGGTTCACCTCCAATCTTCTCTGCGTGATCTGGATCGGATTCGACGATAACCGCGACCTGGGATTGTCCGGCAGCCAATCGGCCGCCCCCATCTGGGCGGATTTCATGAAGCGCGCCGTCGCCCTTCCGGTTTACAGCAACACGCAGGAATTCGAGCCTGCCCCCGGCGTGATCGCGGAATCTATCGACCCGCAGACCGGCCAGCTCGCCACTCCCTCCTGCCCGCAGACCGAGCAGGAATATTTCGTCGTCGGCAGCGAGCCCACCTTCTACTGCGAACTTCACGGCGGTGGCCACTTCGCATCAGCGCAGTCCGGCTCCTGGCTCGCGCATCTGTTCGGCAGGCCTGCGAACGCGCCGCCCCCTCCTCCGGCGGGTGCTCCCAATTCGTTGCCAGGCGCGTCCAACCCTTCAAACCCGGCGGATAAATCGCGCGCAAGAGCAAAGGCGGGCCAACCGCCCGCCGCTCCGGGAACTCCGACAGCGGCGGAGCCGGAGAAGAAAAAGGGTTTTCTCGACCGCGTTTTTGGTATCTTTGGAGGCAGCAAGAAGCCTGCGGATAATCAGAAACCCCAGCCGTAGGCGAGAGCGCGGCGATGGACCCGCAAGGCCGGGTCGAAGTGAAAAGGAGCAGGGCGATGAAATACTTGGCCCTCTTTGCCATCCCGCTGGCGCTCATTCTCGTTCCGGCAACTCATGCCCAGCAAGCCTCGCCGACACCGGCTCAGCCAACCGCGAGTCAGGCGGCCAGCCCCACAAATACAGCCGTCGCGGCGATGACGCCACTGCAGTCAGCCGAGCTGCATGGCGACATCCTTATGGCCCGCAAGGAATTTGCCATGGCCGTCACTGCCTATGAGCAGGTGCTGTCAGCGAATCCCAAGGACGCGGCGGTCCTGAACAAGGTGGGCGTGGCCTACGAGCAGTTGGGCGATCTTCATCGCTCATCGCGCTACTACAAGAAGGCCATGAAGGCGGACAAGAATTTTGCCAGCCCCATCAACAATCTGGGTTCCGTGGAATACGAGAAGAAGCACTACGGCAAGGCCATCTCGCTCTACAAGAGGGCGGCCGTCCTCAAAGTCGATCTCTCCGTCATATACAGCAACCTCGGCTACGCCTACTTTGCCAACAAGCAATACCCCGATGCCACGGAATCCTTTGGCAAGGCGCTGGCGCTCGATCCCACGATTTTCGAGCATAAGGGAGGCTTCGGCTCGATTATCCAGCAGCGCACCACCACTGATCCCGGCCTGTTCAATTACTTCATTGCCCAGTCCTTCGCCAGCGCGGGCGACGCCGAGCGCGCCGCTCATTACTTGAAACTCGCGCGCGACGACGGCTACGCCAAATTCCGCTCCGCCGAAACAGACCCAGCATTCGCTCGCGTCATCAAGGACCCGCGCGTCCAGGAAGTCTTGCAAGTCGTGCCCCAGTACATGGACGACGCCAAGAAAACCAATCCGAATTGATCTGTGCCGCTGTCGTTGTGAATTGCGACGCGGAAGTTACTGGCCTGACCAGAATCTGTTGCTATAATAGCCGCCGAGATGGCTTCCCGGTCATGGCGACTCCTGGCGCTGTGTGTGTGGCTTGCTGCCGGGCTGTCACTCGCGTTCGCAGCCACCGCTCCGGCGCCCACGCCTGGCACGCAGGTTGCGAATGTTCCAGCGAAAGTCACCCAGCTTCTCATTGACGGCGAGATTGAGCCCGTCCTCGCCGAATATATTGTGCATGGCATCGAGCAGGCCAATCGCGAACACGCCGACCTGATCCTCATCACCATCAACACGCCCGGGGGCCTGGACGCGTCCATGCGCGCGATCATCCACGCGATACTAACTTCGCAAGTTCCGGTTGTTACCTATGTCTCGCCGACAGGATCGCGCGCCGCTTCCGCCGGATTTTTTGTTCTCCTCTCGGCAGACGTCGCCGCGATGTCCCCTGGAACGGAAACCGGCGCGGCTTCGCCGATCCTGGCGATCGGCGGTTCACCTGTTCAGATTGACGAAACGCTGCACAAGAAAATTGTGAATGACGCGACCGCCTATCTCCGCAGCTACGTCAGTAAGCGAGGGCGCAACACAGATATGGCCGCAACCGCGGTAACTGAGGCAAAGGCTTTCAGCGACAAGGAAGCTGTCGACGGCAAGCTCATAGACCTGGTCGTTTCCTCGCCCGAGGAGCTCTACGCAAAGCTCGATGGCCGTACTATCACGCGCTTCAACGACACAAAGACGCAGCTCGCCCTTTCGCATCCCACCGTCACGTTGCACGAAATGACCGCGCGCGAGAAATTTCTCTCGCGTATCGTGCAGCCCGACGTCTTCTTCATCTTGCTGATCATCGGCGTCCTCGGGCTCTATACGGAATTCTCGCATCCCGGACTCTTCGCGCCGGGAGTGATTGGCGGAATCTCGCTGGTCCTCGCGCTCTTCGCTATGCACATGCTTCCCGTGAATTTCGCCGGCATCCTGTTGATCGTCCTCGCGCTCATCCTGTTCGTCCTGGAAGCTAAATTTCCAACGCACGGGGTACTCGGCGTCGGAGGAGTAGTGGCTATGGTTCTCGGCGCGTTGTTTCTGATCGAATCGCCTTTCACGGGAATGGGAGTGCGGCTGCCGACGGCTTTGGCGGTGGTCATCCCGTTCTCCATCATCGTCATCATCCTGATGCGCCTGGTAATGAAGTCGCGCAGGTGGAAAGTCTCGACGGGGGCAGAAGAACTGGTGGGGGAGTTTGGTGAAGTGACCGAGCCGGTGGGCGCGGCCGGGAATTTCGGGATGGTGTTTGTGCACGGGGAGCTTTGGCGCGCTGCCGCTTCGGACGGCCAACCGATTCCGAAAGGCGCGCGCATCCGCGTCGCCAGGGTGAAAGGGCTGACGCTCGAGGTCGAGCCC
>JBGPZR010000408.1:0-2547 GCA_041493845.1 Terriglobia bacterium
ACCAACCGCTGCAACATGATGTGCGATCCCTGCTTCATGGACGCCAACCAGGTCGGTTACGTTCACGAGCTTGGTTGGGATGAAATTCAGGAAATTCTCGACAACGCGCTGCGCATCAAGCCGCGGCGTCAGATGTCCGTGCAATTCTCGGGCGGCGAGCCGACCATGCACCCCTACTTCCTCGACGCAGTGCGCTACGCGCGCAAAGTGGGCTACAACAGCGTGCAGGCAGCCACAAACGGCATCGAATTCGCCAAGAGCAAGGACTTCTGCAAAAAAGCCTTCGAAGCCGGCATGCGCTACGCCTACCTGCAATTCGACGGCATTGGCAACGACGCAAACAGCCACCGCCAGGTTGGCAACCTGTTCGACGTGAAGCTCCGCGCCATCGAGAACATGCACGAGGCGGGAATCGAGATCGTGCTGGTCACTACGATCGTCAACAACGTGAACAACGACCAGGTGGGCCCCATCGTCAAATTCGCGATGGACAATCCCAAGAAAATCTCTTTCGTTTCTTTCCAGCCGGTTTCGTTCACCGGCCGCGATGAAGAGATCACGCCGGAACGTCGCATGCGCCAGCGCTACACGCTTTCGCACCTTGCGAAAGACGTCAGCCAGCAGGTGGGCAAAGTGGAGCCCACACGCGACTGGTTCCCGATTTCCTACATCGCCACATTCGCGGGCTTTTCCGATCTCGCCCATGGCCCGGATTCGCAGTGGGGCTCGCTCTCCTGCGGGTGCCACCCGAACTGCGGCGTGGGCACGGCGTTGATGATCAACAAAGAAACGAAAGAATGGGCGCCGGTGCCGCGCTTCCTCGATGCGCCGTCGCTGACGAAAGACGTGACGGCTATCACCGACGCAGCTCGCAGCAAGAATTTCTCGAATTTCATGATGGCCCTCGCGCTCCTGAAAAATTACAAGCCCTTCCAGGCGCCGCCCAGCTTGAGGCTGAAGGACCTGTGGATGAAGTTCGACAAAACTTGGGCGCTCACGAAAGGCGCGGACAAAAAATATGGCCGCAGCAGCCCCGAGCGCACCTTCGAAGACGCCATGAAGCGCCGCAAGCAGGACCCCTGGAATTTCCTCTTCATCGCCGGTATGTGGTTCCAGGATCTCTTCAACTACGATTTCCGCCGCACCGAGATGTGTATCATTCCCTACGCCACGCAGCAGGGCGAGATTTCCTTCTGCGCCTACAACACCGGCATCGGCTGGCGGAAGATCATCGAGAACATGTACAAGAACGCGACCGTCGCGCAGTGGTACAAGACGCACGGCAAGCACGAAATCTACGCCAAGGGCAAGAAAGTCGATCTCACGAGCTACGAGCACTCACTCCGGATTGACGCCGAAGATGCCTCGCGCGTCCGTCACCTGGAGCACGATATCCCCCAAACCGCAGCCGAAGAAGATCGCGCGCGCCGCAAGAAGGCTTTCGAAGAGGCCGCGAAGGTCCGCAAGATTTACGAAGAGCTCGTGCTGAAAAAGCCTACGGAAACCGTGGTGCAGATCGGCACGGTGCAGCAGATCCAGATGGCCGTTCCCGGCGCACCGGTAAAGCCAGTGCAGATTGCGCCAGCAAACGGCAATGGCAACGGGCACTCGAATGGCCATGAGAGCGGCAACGGAAATGGCGCCGCTCACACGGAAAAGGCCGAGCCCGCCGTCGCCGGCGACTAACTCACCCATCTCCGCAAACTGATTTGCACGCACAGCCCCGGCTCCAACCGGGGCTGTCGCTTTTGGGGCCCAACCATCCAAATTGATCGGCCGGCGGCTTCGTCGCCGGTGTCTAATACACGAGAGCACAGATGGTTTCATTTGTGACCGACTTTGTTATCAGTTGGTTTTGGCTCCTCTCCCCAATGCTCGTTCCGAGTGTGCTCATCCTCGCAATATGGCGTTCATTGTCCTATCGCGGTGATTTCGCATTGACTGGGAGTGAGAAACTCCTGCGGGTGATGATTCTTTTGGGTATTTTTTTCCTCCTCGCTTTGTTCATAGGTTATTTCGTTAGCAAGATGGGCCACAGGGTGCCCATTGGATGGGATGAGGTCACGCTCTAAGGTTTCTTTCCCGTCTGGCTAATTAAAGATTTCAGCACATATCTTTAATAAGAAAACTCTTGTTAAAGTTTGCTGGAATAAAGGTTAGGCGTAAAATAGTCTTTCGGAACAGGCGAGGTAAGGCAATGCCGATTTACGAATACATTTGCGATGATTGCGGCGAGCGGTACGAGCGCATCGTGATGAGCCAGAAGCAGGCGATCACCTGTCCAAAATGCTTGAGCGCGAAGAACACGATTCAGCTTTCTGTTTTCGCTGCGCCCTCGAATGGCACCAAATCCTCCGCCGGCTCTTCAGCCTCGGCACCCTCTGGCGGCGGATGCGGCTGCACACCCCGCACTTGCGGCTGCCACTGATCTCCAGCGAAGAGCTTCCGGCAATTTGCCCGACACGTCGATTCTCGAACCTGCTTCACCTCGTGGGCGCGCGGCGCTGCGCAGCGAGCCAGGGGACGAGGTCGAGCTCGGCGAAGGCT
>JBGPZR010000343.1:0-3187 GCA_041493845.1 Terriglobia bacterium
CCAGGAGTTGACCCGCTAGGGAAAGATATTCGCGCCGGGCAAGGGCAGTATCAAATCATCGGCGTGGCCAAGGCGAAGGGGACCGTGTTCGGCGTGTCGCTGGACAATTTCGTGATGGTGCCGCTGGGGACGTACCGTAAGGAATGGCTGAAGCCGCTCGACACCGTCGCCATGTTCGTCCAGGCGCAGGGCCCGGAATGGATGCCAGCGGCAGTGGATGAAGCGCGCGTGATCCTGCGGTCGCGCCGGCATGTGCGGTATCAGGACGACGACAATTTCGCGGTCATCGCGCCCACTTCCATCACCGGGCTGTGGAACCGGATCACCGGCAACGCATTTGGAATCGCGATCTGGGTGACGTCCGTGTTTCTGGTGGTCGGCGGAATCGTGATCATGAACATCATGCTGGCGAGCGTGACGGAGAGGACGCGCGAAATCGGCCTGCGGAAATCGCTGGGAGCGCGGCGGCGCCACATCGTGATGCAATTTCTGGTGGAATCGTCGCTGCTGTCGGCGACAGGCGGAGCGGTGGGAGTTGCGCTGGCGCTGGTGCTGGCGCAAATTGTCCGCGCGGTGACGCCGATCCCGATTTCAACTCCCATTTTTTCGATTTCGATCGCGCTCGTGCTTTCGACGGCGGTTGGACTTTTCTTCGGCATTTATCCGGCGATGAGAGCGGCGCGCCTCGACCCCATCGAAGCGCTGCGAGCGGAGAACTAAGTGTTCACGCTGCGGCAGGACTACCGCGAAAATCTCCAACTGGCGTTCGACACGATCCGCTCCCACAAGCTGCGCAGCTTCCTCGCCGTGCTGGGCGTGATGATCGGAGTCGCACTGATTATCCTGGTTGTCGGCCTGGTGCAGGGATTCCGCGAGACGATCCAGGATGAGATCACTTCCGAGGGCCTGGACACCGCTTGGGTGGCGCGCTTCGCGCAGGGGCCGCATGCCGGCCGGCGACCGAAAGAGGAGCGGGAGCGCAAGCCGCTGGTCCGCGAAGACGGCGTCGCCGTGATGCAGTCGTGTCCGGCGGTGAAGCAGGTGGCAGTTTCCATTTTTGAATGGACCCAACCGCACAGCGTGAAGTTCCAGAGGAACCAGGTGCAGGGCGGCGAATTTCGCGGCACGTTTCCCGCTTACTTGGAAGTCTATTCGAACGCCAATTTGAAAGCGGGGCGCTTCTTCAGCGAATCGGAAGACGAGCATCGCGAAAATCTTGTCGTGCTGGGCGAGAACGTAGCCACGGCGCTTTTCCCCAGCGTGAACGATGCGCTGGGAAAAGAAGTCCTGGTGGACGGCTCGAATTTCGTGGTGATCGGAGTTCTGGAAAAGCCCATCGGCGGCTTCGGACACAACGACGAGGACCGCCGCGTGGTGATCCCTTTCTATACGTTTCGAAAACTTTATCCCGCGGCCTTTGAGATCGCCATGCGCTTCCTGGCATATCCGGGAAAGCTCGATGCGGCCGTGGACCAGGTGCGCGAAGTGCTGCGCCGGCGCCGGAACGTCCCGTATGACAAGCCCGACAATTTCGCGATTCAGACGAACATGGAAATTCGACAGCAGTTCAACGAAATCATCGGGGGCGTGGTGCTGGCCATCGTGGTCCTGAGCTCGATTGGGCTGCTGATCGGCGGGATGGGCGTGATGAACATCATGCTCGTCTCGGTGACCGAGCGAACGAAGGAAATCGGGGTGCGCAAAGCGATCGGCGCGCGCCGCAGCGACATCACCTGGCAATTCCTTTTCGAAGCCATGACGCTCACCGGCGCAGGCGGCCTGATGGGCATTCTGGCCGGCAGCATCATTGTGTTTCTGATCCCCGTGGTCACAGACCTGAAGGCGGTTGTGCCGGCCTGGGCGGTGATCATCGGCTTCACCGTGTCGGTCGGCATCGGACTTGTGTTCGGCGTGTGGCCGGCAACGAAGGCGGCAAAACTCAATCCGGTGGAGGCGCTCCGCTACGAATGAGCGCCGCTGCACCTGCAGAGATCCTACGCGGTTGGATGGTTCGATTATTTCGCGGGACTGCCTGAGTCCAGTTCGATTACAACGGTGCTGCGCGGGTCCAGGCGCGATTTTCCGTCCGGCCCGAACCGGTAGGGAAGCCCGTCGGGGTCGACCGGAATGCCATTCAAGATACCCGCGTCGCGCATTTCCTTCGTCGAGGCCGGGTAATGTCCGAAGCGCTTGCGGTAATCTTCCGCAAGCTCGTCTAGATGCATCTTGTCTTCCTGCGCCTTCAGCCCGCGCAATTTCTGAAAGGCATTCTTGCGCATATTGGGGTCCTTCGAGGATTCATATAGCTCCGACCAGATCATGCGCGATGTTTCGATCGAGCCGCCCTTATCGGCGACGCGCGCGGCCATCAGCTTCAACCAGGGGGGCGAATGCGGGACTCTGCTCCCCGCGAGGTAGGCGGCAGCAGCGTTCGGATAATCCTTCAGGCGCCAGTAGTAGAGAAAGCCAAGGTCGGAATCGAGCCGCCAGGCGTCCGGATTCGCCGCGATCCCGCGTTTCACCAACTCGACGGCCAAGTCGGTGCGTCCGGCGCCGATCGGCGGCGGCTCCGAGAGAAAGATCGCGCCAAAGCGGTAGGCGGGAAGAAGCCGGGGGTCGAAAGTGGTGGTGAGGTCGAGGAGCGGCCAGAGCAAATCAAAATCCGCGTGCGGCTTGCCGACGCGCTCGCCGTAATACTGCACCGCGCGAGTCCAGTAGATATCCGCGAGCAGCGGATCGTAGCCAAGGCTCAGCTTCTTCACCAACGGGCCGGAGCGCAGCAGGAGCTCCTGTTTCTGGCTGGCCACGGAGCGCGTGCGAGCGTCAATGCTCACTTGCAGCGCGGCGATGGCCACAAAGAGCACGGGGGCGACAACCAGCGTGATCCACACCAGGCGGTCTTTACTGCGGCTGGCCGTTTTAGGTTCGCCGCCGCTCATTTTAGATTGCGTCCTGAAAATACAGCCGATGCTCCCAGCAGAATGACGGTGACGTAGAGCAGCGCGTAGAGCGTGTTTTGCGCGATGAGAGCTGCGGGAAAGGCATGGCCATAAGCCGCCGCGGCGATGCCATTGAAATTGTGGAAATTCGGGAGCAGGTAATAGAGCACGCGCGTCATCGCCAGGAGCACGGGATTCTTCGTTACTTCGCCGAATTCACGGATGTCCTGCGCAAACACGCCGGTGAC
>JBGPZR010000123.1:0-6473 GCA_041493845.1 Terriglobia bacterium
CAAAATCAGGGGTTCTTTTGGTGAAAAACGGCATGTGCGGGGGCTAAGGGTAAGCAGATCAGCGAGACTTAGCGTTGACCTCTTGTGCTCATAACCCGGAGGTCGTTGGTTCAAATCCAACCCCCGCAACCAATTCAGGTTTCGAAGGCCGGGCCCGGGCGCCCGGCCTTTTTATTTGCGTGTTCGCATGAGCCCGAAAGAGTCGGGCTGCCCTTTTTATCTCGGCCCGATCACTCGGGCCGGGGCCGGAGGTCGTTGGTTCAAATCCAACCCCCGCAACCAGCAATCTTAAGCAGCTACAAGGGTTTCCGATTTTGTGAGAATCGGGAGCCTTTTTGATTTGCAGTTAAGCTGACAGAATTCATGGCTTTCCCTATCGCTTGCCCCGCCAATTGTCCCGCTCCAACGTTGTGCTCCCGCTCCGAATGCGTGTAAACGTCGAGTGTGAGCGACCCGGCAGAAGCATGCCTGCGAAGAATGAGGCTGAGCTTCAGACTGCCGGAGCGGGAGTTTTCACCTCCGCGAAGGCGTGCTCCGCAAGCTTGCGCAAGCCGTCGACGCCACGGACTTCGTTGTCGAATAGCGGGATGATCGCCCGAACCGCGCCGGGGAAATCCTTCCAAATCTGATTCATATATGTGTCCTGCATGGCTACGCGGTTCTTTACGAACTCGGGCGAGTCTGGATGAACCTGCTCCTTCTGAATCAGCATGTTCACAAGCACGCCGCCCACGGGAATGCCGAAGTCGTGAAACCATTGCATGAATCGCTTGACCACGGCGATGGGCAACGCTTCGGGAAGAGTGACGAAGAAGAATGCCGTCTTTTCCTTGTCGGTCAGGAGCACACGTGCGTGCTCAATCCGATCCCGGAAGGAAAGCAGGTAGTCCATCAGCGGGTCTTCTTCCTTTTTCTTGGTGAAGGAAAGCAGCTCTCTCAGCGAACGCGCCTCTTCGCGGGATTTCAACATCTTGTTCACCCAAAGCGAATAGACGCCGCTCATGCCCAGCAGTCGGCGGGCATTTGCCGTGGGCGCCGTGTCGAAGACATAGGCCTCGTACTCATTCTTGAACATGAGGTCCACCATGTTTTCGAACATAGCGGACTCTTCGAACGCCGGGTTCATGGTCGCACTTTCGACAAAGGCATCCGCTTGTGTGGAAATCTCGGCGAACTTCAGGAACCACTGGATCTTCTGCTTGATGTCGGCCTTCGAGCGTTCGATGGTTTCTTTCGTGTCGATTTCGTACGCCCAAAGATTGTTCACGCCGGTCACCGGAGTAGGCTTGCCGTACACGTTCTGGTCCAGCAGCCCGCTCAGGCTATGGACCGGGTTCGTCGATGCGAGGATGGTCCGTTTGCCGCGGTCGGCCAGATGCAACGCGACCGCTCCGGCCACCACGGTCTTGCCGACGCCGCCCTTGCCACCGAAGAAGGTGTATTTCAGTCCGGGTTTGGATCGTATGAATTCGCTCAAGCTCAGTTCGATTTCGCCCATAGTGTCCTCACCGCCGACCGTTGCCGTTGCCGTTGTACATGATTCCGGCCAGCTTTTTAATCATTTCGAGACCCGTAACGTCACGTTCGAGCTCCGGTACGTATCCCACGACCTGGTTCCCCAACGTCTTCTTGATTTCGTCCAGATGCCGCCCCTGCATCTGGAGGCGGTTCCGCAGATAAGGTGGGCAGTGCTCTCCTGCAAGCTCAGGCGGAAGCACGCGGTTGACCACGTAGCCGGAGAGCGGCACGTCGAATTTGGCAAACAATTGCGCGGCTTTTTTGGTGTCCAGGATGATCATCTCCTCTGGAACCACGACAAAGAAAAATGCCGTCTTCTTCTTGTCCGTTAGAATGCTGGAGGACTGATTGATCCGGCGCTTGATGTACTCAAGTTCGGTGAGTATGTGGTCTTCTTCGGTGACTTTCTGGCGCTTGATTCGCGCCACCATCTCTTCGTGCTCGCGCATTTCCTGGCGGAGTTTGGTGATCCGGTTGATCCATTCGTCGTAGACCTTGGCCATCGAGAGATAGTAGAGGGCGTGGCCCAGCGGCACGAGGTCGTAAATGTAGTAGTCGTAACCGCCTTGCACAACAATGTCCACGACCGCGTCGAATATGGCAGACTCCTCCATGGCGGGCTCGGCCGAGGCGGCCTGAATGTAGTTTTCGATTTCTTCGGGGATCTCAGGCAACCCGTACATATCGAGGATTTTCTTGCGAATCTCCTGCTGATAAGCTTTGATGTGAGAATCGGCGTCGATCTCCTGGGCGAAGAGGTTGGGCATGATCTCAACAGGACCCTTGCCAAAAATGTCGCGCTGGAAGATGTCGCTGAGCGACGCCTGGGGATCGACAGAGAAAACGAGCACTTTCTTACCCTGCTGGGCCAGCCAGTAGGCCGTGGCTGCGGAAAAAGTCGTCTTGCCAAGACCGCCCTTGCCGCCGAACATGATGTAACGACGATCCGGATTCTGCAGGAACACGTCCCTCATGGACATAGCCGCCTCACTTGTTGATCCAAGATAATTGCCTGCCGGAAAAGGCGCCCGGCGCGCACAGCGACTTCAGAACATCGCATCGGAAACGTCCTTCTCGCGCAGCATGCGCCGCTTCCAGGTGGCGATGTTCGGCACCACATAAGGCAGCAGGCGCAGAGAATAATAGGGAGGCAGAATCGGAACGCCGATCAGGTCTCCCATGGTGATCAGGATGAAAAGGTGCTCCATGCTGGCACGCGTGCGGATGGCGTAGCGCGACATGTCGTGCGCACCCATGCCGTACAGGACTTCCTTCAATTTCGTGAACATGCTGCGCTTCTCTTCTTTCTGTTCTTTCACTTCTTCGGTCATGGCTCATTCTCCGCTGGTCAGTTTCCTTACACTCCGTGGAGGTCGTACTCTTCAGACTCGGGAAGGTCCCGGTGGCGCGACACCCGCCGCTTCCAACTGGCAATGCTCGGTACGACAAATGGAAGCAGGCGGAGGGAATAGATAGGCGGCAAGATCGGAAGTCCGAGCATGTCGCCCAATGTCACGGTGAGAAACACGTTCTCCAATGCGCCGCGCATTTCCCTAGCCTGGCGTTCAAACTCCCAACCTGTCATTCCGTAGAAGAAGTCGCGAATCCGCGTAATCCATCCCTGCCGGTCCCATGTCGCGCCGTGAGGATGCTGGCCACGGCTCGAAAAGTGTGATAACCATGAATGTTCCTTGACCATGGCATCGCTGTTTATCGCGCCGGAATCAGCCCGCACACTATTTTTCCTCGGCGTCATCGTGTTTGTCGGATGGTTTGCATTGGGCATGTTTCTCAACATCCGCAAAGGCAACGCCGTGGGGCGATGGATGCAAGACGGCTTGCCACTGATCGGTGAAAAAACCACGCTGCGCTGGCTGGGCTCCTCCGGTGTGGAGCTCAAAATCCAGGACGCCCGCAAGCCGCTCTCGCACGTTGAAATTTTCATCTTGTTGGAACCTCGCGATGTTCCATTTCTTTGGGCCTTCTTCCATGCGCGCGGGCGGCGCGACATCCTGATCGTGCGCTGCCACGCTCCGAGTCCACGATTTCAGCTCGAAGCATTCGACCCAAAAGCATGGTCGACTCGCGCCATGCGAAAGGAGACGGGACGGAAACAATGGTCCCGCATCGAAACACCTCCTGATGCACACCTGATTGCTCAGGGCGAGGGAAGACTCGAGAATGCTGCAAAACTTCTGAGCCTTGCAGCGGGCTCCGAGCTGCCACTTGTGCGCCTGGCGATCCGCCGATCCGCGCCGCAGCTTGAGGTTCAGTGGCAACTTGATCGTTTTGAGCGCGTGTCGTCACGGGGCCTCTTTGAAACTCTCCGCCAGATCGTCCAGGAACTATGATCCTCGCCAAGAGCCGGGCCCGCCCCGCTTCTTTGTGATTGCCGGAAGCGGACCCAGATCTCGGCGGTTCAGGTTAATCGGCCGCGACCGCCGGCGCCTGGACCGGCCGAGCACGCATTTTTCGCCACGCCACCCAGGCATCGTGCGCAATCAACAGCGATGCAATGAACAGCAGCGCGGCCAGAATGATCATCGCCACCGCGCCGAAGACATTGATCCGCTGTACTGCGATCTTCGGATTCGAGAGGATGCTCGCATACAAGTAGTATCCGGTGACGACGATGGCCGCCATCGTGGTGAGATACATGAAGATCATCGGATAGAACGCATACGCCACCTTGCGGCCGGTTGAATAGAGCCACAGCGTGACCACCAGCAGGCCCAGTGCTGCCATGAGTTGGTTCGAAGCGCCGAACATCTGCCAGAGGTAAATCCACGTGCCGCTGAGCACAAGCACCAGCGTGAGGGCCATCGAGATGAAGGCGGCGATGTGCGGATTCTTGAAGCCAACCCAGGCTTCGCCGAGCCACTCGCCCAGCGTCACGCGCATCACCCGGAACACCAGTTGCACGACGGTCAGAACAATTACGACGAACACGCCGAATCCCAGCGCTGTGCCATAGGCCGGCGGCAGAGTGCCGAAGCTGACGATGCCGAGCAGCTTGCCAACCCCAGCCGCGAATGCACCGGCTCCGACGCCCCCCGCGATCGAAACGGCGACCAATGAGAGCAGCGCCAGAGAGTATTCGGTGAACATGCCACCGCCACCTACGGGCAGTGCGTCCGTTTCATATTCGAGTTGCCGAGCGGTGCCGATCGAGCCCACCAGCGTATGCCAGCCGGAAATCGCTCCGCACGCGATCGTGACAAAAAGCATCGGCCAAAGCGGCTGAATAGCCGGCAGCGCCTGGCCGGCAGCTTGTTGGATCGGCATCCACGATTTGAATACGGCCGTCTGGAATGTGACCGCTTTCAGCATCTCCGCATTGCCCAACAGGCCCATCGCCGCACCGACAACAGCGCCGAGCGCTGAAAGCACGATCGTCAAGAACGTCACCCAGAATCCGATGTAACTGACGGGCTGGGCGAACCGCCAGATCGGCAGCACCGTGCCCATGTAGGAGAAGGCGAACACAAACAGGCACCAGAACACGAAGGACGGCAGCATCTTGATCGCTCCCGTCTGGTCCAGGTACTTGGGAACTACTTTGCCTTCCTCATTGATAGTCGTCACTGCCAGTCGCGGGTCGGCCTTGGTGGGATCGACCACGGTATACAGCGCTTTCCGCCCGCTGATCAGGTCGATGCCATCGCCAAGCTTTTCCACGAAATAGTTAATCGGCCCGGTGTAGGTCATTGCCGTCGCCGGCTTCCCATCTGGAGTTGTACCTTTTACCGGCTTCATTCCCCTCGCACCCAGCGCCATTGAACCCACGACAACGACTAGCGCCAGGATCGTCACCGGGATGAGATCCATCTTCCAGCGGTAGAGCATCTGTCCGGCAAGAAGACCCATGATCGCCAGCATGAAAATGCCGAACGGGACATCTGCGCGAGGATCGAAGATTCCGGCAAGAATGCCGACAAACGCTCCCGCGAGCAGCATCAGATAGAAGAAAATGAAGAGAAACAAAATCGTGCGGGTCCTTGGCGCGATCAGGCGGTAGGCGATGGCGGAGATTGAATTGCCGTCATTGCGCACCGCGACCATGATCGCGGAGTAGTCGCTGGCCCAGCCGACGAACGCTACTCCGAGCGTGAGCCAAAGCAGCGCCGGCAGCCATCCCCACAGGGTGGCAGCGGCGACCGGGCCTACGATCGGGCCGGCAGCGGCGACGGATTTGAAGTGATACCCGAACAGCACGTTGCGGCCGGTAGGCATGAAGTCCACGCCGTCCATGTACAGCCGGGCAGGAGTTGCTTTCTTCGCATCGGGGCGGATGACCTCGCGGTCGATCCGGCGCGCGTACAAGGTGTACGCCAAATAGATCATCAGCGCGCCAAGCAACGCGACAAACGCAGCGTTCATCGGCACTTTCGCGATGACGATGCCCCCGACAATCACAACCGGTACCAGAAGTAAGATCAAGAGTACTGCGCGGATTTTCATTGGGAACTCCTCACGGCGGAAGCAAATCGTTCACACCGATTCAAACAAGATGCGGTACGAAGCCTGTGCCTCAGTGGCCGAAGTGTTGGGAGGGAAGCCGTTGCTCGCCGCAAACGTGCTCTTGCTCTACGCGACTGCTCGAAATGCCGGACCAAGCGAGCGGCAGCATTTCGGAGGATGTAACCGCCCGCACTAAGATTGGAGCCTAAGTCTTCCTCGAGATGGCCAAGAGGTCCGTGCATCTGTTACGGCGCCTCCAATGCAGCGATTATCTGCATCGGCCAGGGGAGACTCTGTGACATGGGTCACCGGCCAGCGTGATAGAGGGCACCCGATTTTGCGGCCGCGAGCGATTCGAATCGTGTCCTTCTGAAACATCGGAGACGAACTGGAGTGGCCTAACGAGGAACCTGAAGAGCTGCAAGATACTCGATGCAACCATCCAAAGTTGCAAGCTTGGGATAGTCTGCTTCGGGAATGTCCACCTTGAATTC
>JBGPZR010000224.1:0-4521 GCA_041493845.1 Terriglobia bacterium
CAAACCGCGATCGGCTCAGCGTCGTGAAAGGCACGGGCGCGACGAGCCTGGATGTCAGTGCCAGCCATGATCCGGCCACGGGCCGCTACTCACCGAACCAGTATGTGGCGTCGTTCGTGGGATTCGCGCTGGTGAATACTCCGGTGGTGGCCATCCTGGTAGTGCTGGATTCTCCGGTGGGACTGCACTATGGCGGCGATGTCGGCGGGCCAGTGTTCAAACGCATCTCCGAACAAGTGCTCGCGTATCTGGAAGTTTCGCACGACATACCGGCAGGGTCGAATATCGAGACCGCGAAAAATCAACGCGCTACGCCGCAGCCAGCTCCGGCGTCGGCGGCCAATCGAGCGCGATTCCAGGCAGCGGTCACGAAGCAGCCTTCGGGATCTGGATCGGCACCCACTGTTGCGTTTGGAGACGAGGACGCGGTGGTGGTTCCGGATTTTTCCGGGCAGGGACTCCGCAGCGTGATGGAGGCGTGTACCAGGCTGGGGCTTGTTCCCGCGCCGATTGGCAACGGAGTTGCCGTGGAACAGTTTCCCGAGGCTGGAGCGCGGGTGCAACGTGGCAGCCGCGTGACAGTGCGCTTTGGCCGCGCAGGGGAAATTGTGCCGGCGGCGTTGCGGGGGGAGAGGAATTGAGTTCGACCGTCGAGGACAGGCCGGGTTTGCAACGTGAAGGAGCAAGTGCGAAGCTGAAAGAATCAGGAATGGAACTGCCAGAGATACTCGCGGGAGCGGAAATCTCGACCGTCACTGGTCCGGCGGAGGTGGAGATACGCTCGATCGCATATGACAGCCGCAAGGTGACGCCCGGGGCGCTATTTTTTGCCTTTCACGGCGCAAAGATGGATGGATTGGAATTCGTTTCTGACGCCGTTGCGCGCGGGGCGGTTGCCATTGCAAGCGAGCAGCCGCGCCGGGAGGGATTGCCGAAGGAAATTTGCTGGGTCGAGCTATTGCCGGGGTCCGGGCGCAGAGGCCTGGCGCGTGCGGCTGCCAATTTTTATGGGCATCCGGCGGATCGGCTGAAGCTGGTGGGAGTGACGGGAACAAACGGGAAGACCACCATCACTTACATTGTGGATTCGATCCTGCGCGCGGCGGGATTCACAACGGGACTTATAGGGACAACGGGTTATCGGACACCGCAAGGCAGCCGCAAGGCAGTGAATACCACACCCGAATCGCTGGACCTGCAGCAGATGTTTAGGGAAGTGCGCGATGCGGGCGGCACGCATGCGGTGCTGGAGGTGAGTTCGCACTCGCTGGCGATGGAGCGTGTGTGTGGCTGCCATTTTGCCGTGGCGATTTTTACGAACTTGACGCGCGACCACCTGAATTTTCACAAGACGTTTGAGGATTATTTCGCGGCCAAGCGGCGCCTTTTTGAAGGCCTGGGCGCGGCACCGCCCGACGTGGCCGTGGTGAATGCGGATGATCCGTATGCCACACGGCTCGAGGGACTGGCCAAGCGCACGCTGGGGTATGGATTGAATGGGGCTGTGGACCTGACCACGAAAAAATTTGCGCTGAGCTTCGAGGGTCTTGAATTTACGGCGGAGACACCCGTGGGAAAAGTCCGGGTGCGGTCGTCGCTTGTCGGGCGGATTAATGTGTACAACCTTCTCGCAGCGATCGGCGCGGGGATCGGTCTGGAGATCCCTGTCGCGAAAATTGAAGAGGGAATCGCGAATCTGCCGCTCGTTCCCGGGCGCTTCCAACGGATCGATGAGGGCCAGCCATTTTTCGTGGTGGTGGATTACGCGCATGCGGACGATGCCATGCGCAACCTGATCTCGACGGCGCGCGAGCTGAATCCTACGGGACGGATCATCACTGTGTTCGGCGCGGGCGGCGAGCGCGACCGTTCGACCCGCCCGCTGATGGGCGAAGCTTCGGGCTCGCTGAGCGACCTGGTGATTCTGACGAGCGACAACCCGCGCAGCGAGGATCCGCTGCGGATCATTAATGATGTGGTGGTGGGGCTGCAGAAAGTGAACGCAACCTATCGCATCGAACAGGACCGGGAGGCGGCGCTCGAAATGGCGTTCGAAGAAGCGCGGCCTGGAGACATCGTGCTGCTAGCGGGAAAGGGCCACGAGAACGTTCAAATTTTGCGCGACCGGACCTTTGAATTCGACGATCGCGAAAAGGCGCGGGCCATCCTGCGCCGCAAGGGTTATTCGAAGCAGCCGATAAAGCAGTAGAGGCACCGAACGGCAGGGAATTTGCACTCCCGAGAGCAGGCGCTTGAGAGTGAAGCCGAGCCCATTGGAGACCGAATGCGGTGGACAGTGGTTCAAGTGGCTGAAGCACTGGGTGTCCCGCCTCCCGCGGGGCTCAACCCCCTGGCCGGGGTGGCCGGCGTCTCGATTGACTCTCGTACTGTTCAGCCCGGGGAACTGTTCCTCGCGATACGCGGTCCGCGTCACGACGGACACGATCATGTCGCCGCAGCATTGGCTCGAGGCGCTGCGGCCGGGGTGGTGGCGCGCGAGCGCCTCGCGGAGTACCCGGAAGAAACGCGCATACGCCTGCTGGGAGTCGAAGACACTCTGCGCGCGCTGCAGGAACTGGCGCGGCAGTACTGCAACAAATGGCGTGAAGCAAAACCGGGGCGGCGGGTGGCTGCGGTTACCGGCTCCGCAGGGAAGACGACAACCAAGGAAATACTTGCGGCACTACTGGCCGCGCGGTTCAGGGTCTTGAAATCCGAAGGAAACCTGAACAATGAGTACGGCCTGCCGCTCACGCTGTTCCGGCTCGGCGACGAGCACGACGTGGCCGTGGTGGAGGTGGGGATGTCGCGCCGGGGCGAGCTCGCGCGACTTGCGGAAATTGCGCGCCCGGAGGTGGGAGTTGTCACCAATGTCGCTCCCGTGCACTTGGAATTCTTTTCATCGGTCGATGAAATTGCCTTCGCAAAGCGCGAATTGATTGAAGGACTACAAGGTGAGGACCCTGTGGCCGTCCTGAATGCCGACGATGCGCGCGTTTCGCGATTCGCAGAGGGCTTTCGCGGACGTGTCCGCTATTTTGGCTTTTCTGAGCGGGCGGAATTCAGGGCGGAGAACATCGAGGGCCACGGGATCCAGGGTTCGGTGTTTGATTTCAAGAGCCCAAAGGAACACGCGCGGCTGCGCTTGTCGCTCGCGGGGGAACACAACGTAATAAATGCCGTGGCCGCCCTTGCCGCGGCAAGCGAATGGGGGATCGGCGCGGCCGAGGCGAAAGAAATTCTTCCGAAACTGCGCCCGGCCTCGTTACGAGGGGAGATTTTGGAATTTGCAGACGGCTTCACAGTGATCAACGACTGTTACAACTCAAATCCTGTCGCCCTCGAGAGGATGATCGATCTCCTCACCGCGACGCCTGGCCATCGGCGGCGCATCCTTGCCGCGGGAGCGTGGCGCGAAATCGGACCGGCATCGGTCGAGCTCCATCGCAAGGCCGGAAGATATGCAGCCGAGAAGAAAGCCATCGACTGGATCCTGGGGGTTGAAGGGGACGCCCGAGAATTGGTCCGAGGCGCAATCGAAGCGGGGCACGCGCCCGATCGCACGGCATTTTTCGAATCGTCGGAGGAGGCCGCGAAATTCATTGCGGAATTCGTGACGCGCGGTGATCTGCTGCTTTTGAAAGGATCGCGCGGCGTGCGCATGGAAAAAATATTGGAAGCGATTGAGGCCAGGCATCCTCGCGCCGGTGCGAAGCCGGCCACGGATTCGATCGAAGCCGGGCGGAAGGGGCGGAGCTGAGATGCTCTACTACCTTTTCTTTTTCGTGCTGCGCCCGCACTTCAGCCCGCTGAACGTGTTCCGCTACATCACCATGCGGACGGCGGTGGCCAGCCTGACGGCGCTGCTGATTTCGCTGCTGATGGGGCCGTGGGTGATCGAGCGGCTGCGCGAAATGCAGGTGAAGCAATACATCCGCAAGGAGGGGCCGAAGGGGCATCAAAAGAAGGCCGGGACGCCGACGATGGGGGGAGTGCTGATTGTCGCCGCGATTGTAATCCCCACGCTGCTGTGGGCGGACCTGCGCAATCCATACGTGAATCTGGCAATGGGCGCGACACTGGCATTCGGAGCGATCGGCTTCATGGACGATTACAACAAAGTGGTGCGGCGGCGGAATCTGGGTCTCACGCCGCGCGTGAAATTCGGCCTGCAGGTGCTCACGTGCGTCCTGGTGGGCGGAGCGCTGCTGGGACTTCAGGCGCGGGGCGCTTACTCGACGCAATTGAGCGTGCCGTTTCTGAAGAAGCTGCACCCGGACTTGGTGATTGATTCGCTCCTGGGGCACGGCTTCATCTGGCCGCTCGCTTACGTGCCGTTCGTCATATTTCTTGTGCTGGTGATCGTGGGCACGTCGAACGCGGTGAATTTGACCGATGGACTCGACGGCCTGGCCATCGGATGCGTGCTGGTTTCTTCGGCAGCGCTGACGGTGCTGACCTACCTTTCGAGTCACGCACGGTTTGCCGAATATCTCGAAATTCAGAAAATTCCCGATGCGG
>JBGPZR010000310.1:0-3531 GCA_041493845.1 Terriglobia bacterium
GATGGCGCTGGCGGGGCCGGCAGCGAATTTCACGCTCATGATTCTTGCGGGCGTGGCCATTCGCGTTGGGATGTTCAACGGAGTTTTCCGCATGCCGGAGTCCGCGGGATTCACGCACATCACGGAAGCGGCCGCGCCGGGCGTGGCAGGTTTTGCAGCGAATTTCCTGAGCATTCTTTTCGTGCTGAATCTTCTGCTCGGGACGTTCAATCTTCTGCCCGTGCCGCCGCTCGACGGCCACACCGGCGTGATGCTGCTGATGAGTGAAGGCACAGCGCGGCGGTTCCTCGAATGGACTCGCGCACAAGGGCTGGGAATGGCGGGCCTGGTGCTTGCGTGGGTGCTGTTCGATAAAATTTTCGACTTCATCTTCCGCTGGGCTCTGGTGGCGCTGTACCCGGGCTCGCACTGGGGTTGAACCCCGTTTCCCCGCCCCTCGGCTGGCGCGCGACTGATCACGTGCCGACTGCTTAGGCCAACAGACTCGCGCAACAAATCCTGGTTCAAAAGCGCACAACTGTCTAGAACCGCGCATCTCCGCGGGAACGGCCATTTTGCGGATCGCGCCAAGTGCTTCTGTTTGAAGGCCCAGGCGCTGACGGACTTTGGCCCCGCTTGTGCAAGATCTCGAGCGGAGGCAGGCTCATGAATTTCCAGACAAATGCGATGAACGGTTCCAGGGTAGAAGTATCGGGCTGGGACGCGAATGAAGATTTCTTCGTCGAGAAAACCTATTTCGATTCGGAAGGTGAGGGCAAGAAGGAAATCACTCTCAGGAATTTGCTGCGGGAGGGCTGCGTTTTGTTCCTCCGGGTGTTGGACCCGCTGGCAACCGGCAACAATTTTCCAGTCCCCTATCAAGCTGTGAATATCATGGGCAGGGATGCAGATGGCCGAGTGCGCGTTGGGCTCGAGCGATTGCGTCCGCGCGCATCTCGTGGTCAGACGGAGTTGTCGCTGCATCAGACCACTGTCCAAGTGGCGTGAAGTGGAAGTGGCTAGGCAGACGCTGGACGGCAGATGGCGCGGCGAATGGTCGAAACAATCTTCGGGCACGAGCGAAGCTGGGAGAAATTTGGTTCGAGTTCTTCTTTGAAACGGCGGTGCCGCTTTGGAACCAGCTACCAGCAAACTGAAGCGACTCAAATTCCCATTTGGCTTTCGCAGATCTTCCCTCATTCTCATTCACTCTCTTTCAATGCCCCAAGGCCGAACAATTCATGGACATTAGCTGAGACGCGTGAATTTCCCGGCGGGAGGCCGTCGAAGCGAGAGACTGGGGCAGCCTGTGATGCGTTCTGGCACTGACATTGCCTAGAGTCTCGCATTATGGTTACCCTCGAAGAAAAACCGGTCATCGAATTGGCCCGCAGGAATCTTCCCGTCTGCATCCTGGACGATGAAGCCGATCAAGTTGAGCTCACCTCCGAGCGGCTGGCGAAAGCGGGCTTCCCCACCTTCGGCACGTCGAACCCCCAGGAAGTGCTGGAAAAGATCCGGCACGGAAGCTGCCGGGCTGTACTGGCGGACTACAAGATGCCGGGAATGGACGGGTTTGCGTTCCTGGAAAAAGCGCTGCAGTGCGACCCGGGAATGTACGTCATCCTGGTGACCGGGTTTTACTCCGTGGATTCTGCCATCGAAGCGATCAAGCGAGGAGCCTACGATTACATCTGCAAGCCGGTGGACTTCACGCGGCTGACAAAAACCTTGGACGAGCTGGCGGATCTGTTCACGCAGAAGTCGCGAATTCGGGACCTGGAGGCGCGGCTGCTGACCAATCTGCAAACTCACGGGATCGTGGGGAAAAGTGCGGCGATGCTGGAGGTGCTGGATCTGGCAAAGAAAATCTCGCGGCACTATACGAATGTCCTGATTACGGGGCCGACAGGCTCCGGCAAGGAATTGGTGGCGCGCGCGCTGCACCAGATGAGCCCGGTGGGGCAGGAGCGCTTTGCGGTGTGCAATTGTTCGGCGATGGTTGACACGCTGCTCGAAAGCCAGCTCTTCGGCCACATGCGCGGGTCTTTCACGGGCGCGAATGAAACACGCGCCGGCCTGTTCGAATACGCGAATGGCGGCACCGTGTTTCTGGACGAAGTGGGCGAGACATCGCTGGCGATGCAAGCCAAGCTGCTGCGCGTGGTGCAGAACCGGGAGATCCAGCGCGTGGGGTCGCCGGAGGTGAAACAAGTAGACATCCACCTGATTGCGGCGACGAACCGGGACTTGCGCGCCGAAGTTGCGGTGGGCCGTTTCCGCGAAGATTTGTTCTACCGGCTCAGCTCGATCGAGATTCGAGTTCCGGGCCTGATGGAGAGGTCCGAGGACATACCCATCCTGGTCCAGCATTTTCTGAAGAAATACAGCGAGGCGTACGGCAAGACATTTCAGGGGCTGACGCGGCGCGCGCAGATCGCGCTGTTGCAGCATAGTTGGCCAGGAAATGTGCGGGAGCTGGAGAACGTGATCTCCAGCGCCGCCATCACTGCGAGCGCTGATTTTGTGGATGTGTGCGACTTGCCGGCAATATTGCAGAAGCCGCTGCGGCGCGCCTCCACCTCGGAACAAAACTGGCAGCCGCTGCCGCTCGATGAGGTGCGCAGCGTGCATATTCAGCGGGTGCTGGATTTGTGCAATGGAAATCGGGTGCGCGCGTCGCAGATGCTGGGCATCGGGCGCACCAGCCTGTACCGTTTTCTGAAGCGTTCGACGAAGAAGGCTGTGGCCAAAGGCGCCGCGTAGTCCTGCGGCAGCCGATGTTTCACTGGTGCACAACGTTCCATACCGCCGCAGCGCCGGACCGGAACACTGTTTCCAACTCCTTACGATTGAGCGTGCGACAAAGGCTCCGATGGCCTCCGGAATGCAGTCGACATCGATGGTGAGTCCATGACCGAAATACGGACAAATTGGGAAGAACTTGCGGCCGAACCGGAGCGCGAGCGGCGCCACCAGCCGCGCGTCGATTTGAAATATCCCATCGAAGTTTCCGGGTTCAACCGGCGTGGCCGATATTTCACGGAAAGAAGTCTCACTCTGGACGTGAGCGACGGCGGATGCAAATTCCGCCTGGCCAACGAAGTGGAAAAAGGATCTGTGGTCGCCATCCGCGTGATCACAAAAAGGAACGGGCGAGAAACCGACACTCGGCCTGTGCTGTTTCACGTCAACTGGTTTCAGGCTCTGCCGAACGGATGGACGTTGGGAGTCTCGAAGCTGCAGGCGGGAGCGGCCTGGTGCGCCAGCGTTCCTCAAGCCGAAAAAGTTTCCGAAACAGTTGTCTGATTTCTTCGCTCCGTTCTCCATGACGCCCTTTGAGCCGTCTGGACCCTTCCTTTTCCTTTCACATCGGCAGTGGCGGCATTCGAGTCGCTCTGCAAGGCGCAGGTCCCAAACCCTGTCTCCCGTAATATCGGATGAGCTGCAAGGTGATCTGCGGGAGTGGTATCATTCGGCGCGTCGAGGGGTCAATCGTGGGAAACACGGATGCGAAAGGGTGCGCCAGCCGCATAGAGGCTGATTCGTGAA
>JBGPZR010000317.1:0-3419 GCA_041493845.1 Terriglobia bacterium
CGACGGTGCCGGTGGTCCTCCACGGCCCGACCGGAAGCGGCAAGGAGCTGGCCGCGCGCGCCATCCACCAGCTCTCGGGGCGCAGCGGCGCGTTCGTGGCGGTGAACTGCGGCGGCATCGCCAAGACGCTGGTCGAGACCGAGCTGTTCGGCTACCGCAAGGGCGCCTTCTCCGGCGCCGACGAGGACCGCGTCGGCCTGATGCGCAGCGCCGACAAGGGCACGCTGTTCCTCGACGAGATCGGAGAGCTGCCGCTCGAGCTCCAGCCCAAGCTCCTGCGCCTGCTCCAGGAGAAGACGTACGAGCGCGTCGGCGACGTGCAGGAGCGGCGCGCGGACGTGCGCATCATCGCGGCCACGAATCGCGATCTCGAAGCCGCCGTCCGGCAAGGCAACTTTCGACAGGATTTGTATTTTCGCCTGAATGTTGTGCAAATCAAGCTGCCGCCGCTGCGCGATCGCAAAGGCGATATTCCGCTGCTGGTGAATTCTTTTCTCGAGAAATTCAGCGGCCCCGACAGCGAACCGCGGAGAGTTTCCGAGGATGCCATGGCTCGTCTCATGGCCTATGACTGGCCCGGGAATGTCCGCGAACTCGAAAATGCCGTCGAGCGCGCCATCGCGCTTGGGTCCGGTCCCATCCTCCACGTGGGCGACCTGCCCACAAACCTCCAGCACATTAACGGCGAGCGGCTGCTCCATAGTGATGAGCTGCTGCCACTCGAAGAACTCGAGCGCCGGGCGATCCTGCGCGCCTTGCGTGAGGCGGGGGGCGACAAACTCGCCGCCGCGCGGCTTCTCGGGATCGGCAAGACCACGCTGTACCGCAAATTGAAACAGTACGATGCCCAGGCACGAGCGAGCAGTGCCTGACCGCATCCGGAACACCTTCCCTCCAGACCCTCGTCCTGCCAAGTGCTTTGAAGAAGCGAATAGCATGCTCCAGATTCCTAGACGCGGAAGTGTGCGTATCGAACTGGGAAGCTCACAGGGTTTGAACTCCTGAAATTCGACGCAAGTCATTGAACATTCATGCGTTAAATCAACTGCTGGCATGGTCAAGATCATGCAGTGTACGGCAAGTGCGAATTCTGCTGACCACGGAGGGCCGAACGCGAGGGATGCGAATGGTCCGCCTCATCCTCGAATTCAGTTTCGCCGTGAGTGCCGCACTCCTTTGCAGTTACTGGATAATTCAGGGGCGCTGGTAATGGAGACGCGGAAGCGTCTGCATGATCCCGCGGTCTCCAGGATGGCCAGCACACTGCGGATTGCTGGCGCTCTACTGGAAAATTCTAGTCCGCGGCAGATGAAAATGACTGGGTTGCTCACCGGCGCAAGCTTGGGCGCGGTATTCGAATCGAGCGGAGAGGCGTTGCTGGTTTTGGATGCAGAGGGAATTATCCAGCAGGCGAATCCGCGCGCTTGCGAGCTGCTCCGAATCACCGCGGAACGAGTCCCCGGCGAAAATCTAGCTGAATTTCTTTCTCCACAATCTGCCCACGACCTGCCCTCTTGCTGCGAGTTGGCCTCGGCCTCGCTGCCGGCGGGTTCGGTGGACAGGAAGGGCTTTGACGCTCTTCTTTCGACGGGCTTCCCCGTCCGAATTACGTTCCGGGCATCGATGCCTGATTTGGGCGGCTTGCTCGTCTGTGTGGAAGACGGCTCGATCGTGCAGCGCGCGGACGGCCGGTGGCGACAAACCACTGCCGAACTCAAGAGCGTGCTTGATTCCGTGGAGACAGGCATCATCCTCCTTGAGTCTTCCGGGCACGTGCGATTTTCAAACGACCGGTTTGCGCAGCTCTTCGGGCTTCCATCGCGAAGGGTCACGGACCTAGAAGGTTTTCAAGAGCTCGGAGGGCTCGTCGCCGGGCGATTTCGCAACCCGGAGTCCTTCGCAGCCCCTTGGGAATCGTTCATGGCAGGTGCAGGAGTGCCGGCGCACGATGAATTGGAGATGACGCGGCCCACCCGTCGTGTACTGGAAAGGTTCTCCCGCCCGGTACTCGATGGCGATGGCCGTCCCGTCGGATGGCTCGAACTGTATCGTGACGTGACCGGCGATCGCCAGATCCAGTCCAAACTTCTGCAAACGGAAAAAATGGCCGCGCTCGGCCAGCTTGTTTCCGGCATCGCGCACGAGCTGAATAATCCTCTCACGACGATCATGGGCTACGCGCAACTCTTGCTCGGCCACGGGCTGCTGCCGCCGCAATTTTCGGAAGCCAGTAAAGTGTTTCAGGAAGCGGAGCGCGCCCGCCGCATCGTAAAGAATCTCCTCTACGTCGCGCGCGAGAACAAGCCCGAACGAACCCGCGTGGACCTGAACGAAATCGTTGAACGCACACTCGCTCTTCGCAGTTACGAATTGAAAGTGGAGAACATCGTCGTGGAATGCGAGCTGGCGCCCGATCTGCCCGAAACGGTCGGCGATCCGTACCAACTGCAGCAGGTGGTGCTGAATCTGCTGGTCAACGCCGAACAGTCGCTGCTGCAGGGGCGCGGCCAGGGGCGAGTGTGGATCCGCACGCACCGGACTCCGGCCGGCAAAATATCACTCGAGGTCTCCGACGACGGCCCCGGGATCCCGCCGCAAATCGCCTCGCGCATCTTCGATCCGTTTTTCACCACCAAGCCCTCGGGTGTGGGGACGGGCCTGGGGCTTTCCATCGCCTATGGAATCGTCCAGCAGCACGACGGAGAGATCACGTTTGAAAGCCCACCCGGAGCGGGCGCAAAATTCCTGGTCGAACTCCCGGTGATTGCCCTCCCCGAGGCAGAGCGTCTCCCGGCACTGGCCGCACCTGCGGATCAATCACGCACTGTTCCCACAGGCCGCATCCTGGTGGTCGAGGATGAGAGCACGGTCGCTCAACTGATCGTGGACGTTCTCCGCGAAGAAGGCCACCAGGTGGAAGCGGCGGTCGACAGCCAGGATGGGCTGACACGTATCTCGCGCGCCCATTACGATCTGGTGATCTGCGATCTAAGAATGCCGCGCCTGGATGGCCCCGCATTCTACGAAGCCCTGGTCTCTGCGGGCAGCCCGGTGCAGAACCGCATCCTTTTTATTACCGGCGATACGCTCGCCGCGCGCACACTCAAATTCCTGGAGCCGCGCGCTCTGCCGTATCTGGCGAAACCTTTTCTGGTTGAGGAATTGAAGCTCGCTGTCAATCGGATGCTCGAGGGCAATCGCGAGCCGGGTGTGGCGGGTCCCGCTTCTCTCCGGACCAATGGCCGGGACGTGAGTCCGAGATTGTGAAAGTGATGCACACCGGCACAAAGAGAGCGATGATTGCGGTGGAGAGGAGCGTGCTGCTGGGGGTCGCGGACGCGGCGCTTGGCGAGCACCTCGCTCACGAGCTGCAGCGATTCGTAAATCAGGGAGCAGTGACGGTGGTATCGCACCTCTCG
>JBGPZR010000214.1:0-4715 GCA_041493845.1 Terriglobia bacterium
CACGACATCGGCAAGAACCTCGTCGAGATCATCCTGAAAAACAATGGCTACGACGTGATCAATCTTGGCATCAAGGTCCCGCCCGAAGAATTGATCCGCGCGCACCACCAGCATCAGCCCGACGCCATCGGGCTTTCAGGGCTGCTGGTGAAGAGCGCGCAGCAAATGGTCATTACCGCCGCCGATTTGCGCGAAGCTGGAATCCGCGTGCCGCTGCTCGTAGGCGGCGCTGCGCTCTCCGAAAAATTCACGCGCCTGAAAATTGCGCCGGAGTATAGCAACGCTGTCTGCTACGCCAAGGACGCGATGACCGGCCTGCGCCTGATGAACCAGTTGAGCGATCCGGCGCACCGCGACGCTGTCTTGCAGGAACACACGCACATAGCCACGGCTGTGATCGAAGAGCCTGCGCCGCCCACCATTGCAACTTCGGGCGAAGAGCGCTCGCCGCGCGTCCGCACCGACATTCCCATTCCCCCTGTGGCGTATTTCGAACGGAAAGTTCGGGCCATTCCGGATTTGAATGAGATTTGGAGCTACGTGAACCCCTACATGGTCTTTGGGCGTCACCTTGGATTCCGAGGCAACTTCGTAAAAGCACTCGCCGAACGCGATCCGCGCGCCATCGAGCTATACAACAACATGGAAGAAGTGAAGCGCGAAGCCGCTTCGTTCATGAAAATTTCTGCCGTGTGGCAATTCTTCGAGGCCGAGCGCCATGGCAATTCGATCGCCCTCTTCGCGCCGCGCGTCGGTACGCCTCTGCACACATTTCATTTCCAGCGGCAGAGCGCGCCCGGCGGCCTGTGCTTGAGCGACTACATTCTCCCGTCATCCGTGGAAGCCCGCGACCACGTCGCGCTGTTCGTCGTCACTGCGGGTGCCGGCATCCGCCAACGCGCCGAAGAAGCGAAAGCCGCCGGCCGCTACTTTTATTCGCACGGCCTGCAGGCCCTGGCCATTGAATCCGCTGAAGCCTGCGCCGAATGGCTGCACCGCCGCATCCGCGAAGACTGGGGTTTCCCCGACCCGCCCGAATTGACCATGGCCGACCGTTTCACGTCGCGCTACCGCGGCAAGCGCTACAGCTTTGGTTATCCCGCCTGCCCCAATCTCGAAGACCAGGCCGGCATCTGGATGCTCCTTCGCCCCGAAGAAATCGGCGTCCACCTCACCGAAGGAATGATGATGGACCCCGAAGCCAGCGTCAGCGCCCTCGTTTTCCATCATCCCGATTGCGCCTACTTCTCCGTCGGCGACCAGCCCGATCTGCAGTAGCACCACCATTTCGCTCGCATCCTCAACAGTATTGGCGAGAATCGCTGTGCAGGATTCGCAGTGGGGTTTAGTGTTCGATTCTCGATTTGGCCGTTAATCTGTGTTCATCAGTGTTCACTTGTCCCGAGCGCAGCCGAGGGGTCTGTGGTTCCGCATTCCTATTCTCGCGTAAGTCCAGAGGATTCCATTTTGAGCACCAGGCCGCCCGCGATTCCTTTTTCTCGCCCCTCAATTCTCGAACTTGGAGTTTCAATTTTCCCCACTCCATGTCATTTGCTTGCTTCCGGCGCCGATTCTGGCTACATTCCAAGTTTGATTTACAGGGCGGCTTCTGCTTTAGTGAGGGGGGAAGAGAAGGATTTCTAATCGGTAATCGAAATCTATAGAATTGTCCGTAAACCATTGAAAACAAAGGATAGGCATCGGTTCTAATCGGTAAAAATTCCGGGGGTCGACAAGGTGATGTTGGTGCTGGAAAATTCGCAAGTCAGGGGCGCGAAATGAGTGCCGCCGCGCCCGGTCTATATCTTTCGAGCACGGGCAGCTATCCGCGCATCGGCGATTCGCCCGAATTGCAGGTTCTGCGGAAGACGATTGCGGCGCTGGACCGCGGCGAGCGCACCACCGCCGATCTGCTCGACGCGGAAAACGAGATGACGCGCCGCGCAATCGCCGAACAGGTGAAAGCGGGGCTCGACGTCATCACCGATGGCCAGATTCGCTGGTACGACCCGATCTCGCATCTTGCCGGAAAACTCGAGAACGTAAAAATCGGCGGGCTGCTCCGATTCTTCGACACGAACTGTTATTTTCGCCAGCCGGTGCTCACCGGCAAGCCTGTGCGGCGCGACCCGCTTGTCGTCAACGAATACAGCTTCGCGCGCAACGCCCTCGGCCATCTTCCAACGCCCAAAGGCAAAGCCGGCAAGCTTTCCATCAAGCCGGTCCTGACTGGCCCGTACACGCTGGCAAAGTTTTCTCACGCCGAGCAGACAGGAAATGGCGAGCCGGAATCTTTTGCCTCGCTCGAAACGCGCGCCATGGCTTACGCCGAGGCGCTGGCCGCGGAAATCGGCGCGCTGGCCGAATACGGCGCGGAATTGATCCAGGTGGACGAGCCCGCCGCAGTCAAATTTCCCGCGGACTGGGCTATCTTTGAAACATCGCTCGCACCGCTCATCGAGGCGCGCGACAAAGCGAGGGAAGGCGGGCGCAAGATCGAAATCGCGCTCTACTTCTATTTTCACGATTGCACCCCACTCTACGAAAAACTCGTGAAGCTGCCGGCGGACATCATCGGCCTCGATTGCACCTACAATCCGAAACTCGCGGACCTGATCGCGTCCGCCGGCTCGCCAAAGCCGCTGGGGCTGGGTCTGGTGGACGCGCGCAACACGCGCCTCGAGGATCCCGAAGTGCTCGCCTGGCAGATCGACCGGATGCTCTCGAAAATTGACGGCGGCCGCGCGTATCTTGGCCCATCTTCGGGGCTCGAATATTTGCCGCGTGACCGCGCCTTCGCCAAGCTCGAGCTGCTCGGCAAGGTGCGCGCGGCGCTGATGGGCCCGAAGGGATCAGTGAAATGAGCCGTGAAAAACTTAAGAGTCTCGGCTTGAAGCTGCCGCTGTTTCCCACCACCTCCGTGGGCAGTTTCCCCAAGCCCGATTACCTGGCAAAGGCTCGCGCGGAATTCAGCAAGGGAAAAATCACGGCCGACGAACTGCGCGAACTCGAGCGCAAGGCCACGAAATTCTGGATCGAGACGCAGGAGAAACTCGGCGTGGACGTCCTGGTGGATGGCGAAATGTACCGTGGCGACATGGTGGCCTACTTCGCCGAACGCTTCCCGGGCTTCACCGAAGGCGGCCTGGTCCGCAGCTACGGCAACCGCTACTACCACAAACCGATTATCACTGGTGAGGTGGAATGGCCCGGGCCAGTGACGGTTGACTGGTGGAAATACGCGCAGAGCCTGACGAAAAAGCCGGTCAAGGGCATGCTTACCGGCGCCTACACAATCATGGACTGGAGCTTCAACGAACACTATGCCGATCGCCGCGCCACGGCCATGGCGCTTGCCGGCGTAATCCGCAAAGAAGTGGAAGCACTCATAGCCGCCGGCTGCAAAATTGTCCAGATCGACGAGCCCGCGCTTTCGGTGCGGCCCGAAGAACTGCCCATCGCCATCGAAGCCATGGAGGCGACGACGAAGGGTCTTGACGCCTACTTCATCACTCACGCCTGCTACGGCGCGTTTGAGCAAATTTATCCCGGCATGCTCGATCTCGCCGTGGATAATTTCGATCTCGAAATGTCCAACAACGAACTCGGCCTCCTTGAAGTTTTCCGCCGCCAACCGTTCACGAAAGACATCAGTTTCGGCGTCGTGGACGTGCACTCGCACACGATGGAGAAAGAGGATGCCGTCCGCCAGCGCGTCGAGCAGGCGCTCACGATCCTTTCGAAAGACCAGATCTGGGTTGATCCCGATTGCGGCTTGAAGACGCGCACCGTAGAAGAAGCCATCGAAAAACTTCGCCTCTGCGTCGCCGCCGCTGAAGCGTTCCGCAACTAGCGGAACTGACAATAATGGTTAAGCACGAGCCGCTGATTTTCAAATTAAAACCGGCGCCCCTCCAGGCTAGTATCGATTTCCATGACACGCGAAATTATTGATTTTGTTCCACCCCAGCCGCAAGTTGCGGAAGTTGAATTCGTAGCTCCCAACGATCTCGCGTCGCACATGCGCCAACTTCGCCGCCGGAACCGGGGAGCGTCGCGCTGGCTCGCACTCGCGGTGCTGACGGGCGCTGTCGTCGCTCTCGCCTTCGTCCGCTTCCTCGCCCGCTGACCTGTCAGTCCGCTTGCTGCGGGCATTTCCAGAGTGCTAGCATCGATGCATGCCGTTTGAGTTCACCGGGCATCCGCGAACCCCTGAGACGCAAGCCGCATCCAACCGCGGCGAGCGGCCGCCCGGAAGGATTGTTGGGGTCGATATGCTCGATGCGCCTGAAGTTGTTCCCCCGGCGGGGTTGTTGCATCGGCGCCGTCACATCTGGTTCTGGCTCGGAGTTGCTCTACTCTTAGGCGCGGTCATCGCGTTAGTGCTTGTGGGCCTCGTATCCGACTGAATCTCACTTTCTCGCCAGCCGCGCTCCTCCCGATTGCTCGCCTTGACGCACCTTCGCCAATCACCTAAATTGGCCTGGCCCATGCGAGTCGCATGCACAGTCGAATGATTCAACGGTTGCTTCCAACGCTTCTAGCCCTCTTGCTGTTGATTGTCCCCGCAACGGGTCTGGCACAAACGCAACAGCCACGAGAATTCAGACAGCCTGCTGATTCCGCGCACACAGATTGGCCCGTAGCGCCCATGCGTGCGGCGAAGGGCATGGTCGTAAGCGACGAGAAATTGGCATCCGAGGCCGGGGTCGAAA
>JBGPZR010000044.1:0-10172 GCA_041493845.1 Terriglobia bacterium
CGGCACGCCGCTGTACCAGCTTCCATCCTGGACGGTCGTCGGATCGCTGTAGGCATAGCGCTGCTGCCGCGCAGGATCGTAGAAAATGTTCGCGACGATGCCATGGTGTTCCGGGTACAGGCCGGTAATCAGCGCGAGATGATTTGGAAACGTGGTGGAAGGATACGAAGGAATCATGCCGTCTGGCGCGCTTGCGCCGCGCGCCGCCATTGCCGTGATGTTCGGCGCCGTATATTTCTTCACGTAGTCGTAGCGAAAACCGTCGAGCGAAACCAGCACGACGTACGGCTTGGCCTGCTGCGCGGTTGCGTTCGGCGGATTCGCAACCTCAATAACTTTGCCGGAGTTTTGCGCGAAGACGCGTGCGTTAACGAGCAGCAACAGAGCAAACAGGAACGCGGCGCGTACCCAGATTCTCGACCGGCATGTCCTAACCATGGTCTCCCCCATCGGTTTCCCCCACAGGTATTCCCTAATCCGGCGCGAAGTCCGCTACTCAGCAATTCCAGGAAGCGGGCAAAGGCGCAATCACTGGCTGCACTAACGGCGAGGTTTTGCGCGGCGGCGCGGCTTTGGTTTTGCGCGGCGCGCCGGCTTGCGGCGGGATTTTGATTTTGCGCGCCCTTTGTCGCGCTTCGCGCTCTTTATGGCCAGCAGGCGCTTAACGGCCCAGCCGGGCTTGTTCTCCTGGCGGCCGCGGGCGATGCCCAGCGCCCCGGCGGGAACATTGTGCGTGATCGTCGAGCCGGCGGCGATGTACGCGCCGTCGCCGATGCGCACGGGCGCGACCAGCGCCGAATCACTCCCGACGAAGACGCGATTGCCGATGGTGGTCTGGTGCTTCGCGACGCCATCGTAGTTGCAGGTAATCGTGCCGGCGCCGATGTTCGAATCGCGGCCGATGGTGGCGTCGCCAAGATAGGTGAGATGCATGGCCTTGGCGCCTTCGTGAATCACCGAATTTTTCATCTCCACGAAATTTCCCAGATGCGCGCCGGCCCGCACATCGCTGCCGGGACGCAGCCGCGAGAAGGGTCCCACTTGCGCTTTAGCGCCCAGCCTGGAGTTATCGAGAATCGAGTGCGCCAGCACGGTGGCGTCGTCATCCAGCCGCGCGTCGCGCAGCACGCTGCCCGTTTGAATCTTGCAGCGCGCGCCCAGGCGCGTCTTGCCCAGAAGCTGCACGCATGGCTCGATGATTGTGTCGGAGCCGGCGGTCACTTCGGGATCGATCACCACAGTTTCGGGCAGGTAAATCGTGACGCCTGCTTCCATCATCTCTGCGGCCTTGCGCCCGCGGAGAATGCGGTCCGCATCGGCCAGTTGCGCGCGTGTATTGCAGCCGAGAATTTGTTCGGCGTCGCCGGCCGTCTGCGCCAGGACGCGTTCGTTGCGCTGGCGCAGCAGTGCAATAGCGTCGGTCAAATAAAGCTCGCGGTGCGCGTTATTGGGCCGCAGGGCATTCAGGCAGGGCCACAGCTTTTCGATCGTGAAGCAGTAAATGCCGGAATTAACTTCGCGGATAGCGCGCTGTTCGGGAGTGGCCGCGCTTTCTTCCACGATGGCCTGCACGCGCCCTTCGCCATCGCGCACGATGCGGCCATAACCGCTCGGGTCGTCTAGCTCGGCCGTCAGGATGGTTGCGGCGGCTTCGCTACGCCGGTGCGTGTCGAGCAGCGCCGCGAGAGTTGCCGCACGCAGCAGCGGCGCGTCTCCGGGTACAATCAGCGCGAATCTCGCGCTCTTGCGCATCGCGCGCCGCGCCACTTGCACGGCATGGCCGGTGCCGCGCCGCGGCTGCTGCACAACCGTTTGCGCGTCCAACTCCGTGACCACGGCGGACACCTCGTCCGCCTGGTGGCCGACCACGGCCAGTATTTGAGCTGGCTTCAGCGGGCGGCAGGCGCGCACCACGTGCTCGATCAGCGGACGGCCTCCGGCGCGATGCAGCACCTTGGCGAGTTCGGAGCGCATGCGCGTCCCCTTGCCCGCGGCCAGAATCACGACGACTGTATCGCTCGCAGCCATGTCGCGGCTATTGTCGCTTCCCCGGAAACCTTTGGCAATCAAAACACGCTCAAGAGATTAGGGACCGCTGCCGAAGAAATAACTAAACACGAAAGAGCTTCGGGGCGGGCACGGGGTTTGCTTCCCGTTACTTGGCTGACGAATGAGCAGGCAGTTCCCCTTTTGGAACAGAAATCAGGTGATTCCGTCACTAGAATTCGTGACAGGGGTCACAGCCTTTTGCAGGATATCGGGCTAGAAGGATTCAACCGTCATGCTCAAGTCTCCAATTCGATGGCGTTTAGCAGTTGCTGGGCTCACCTTTCTCCTTTCGATCCCACTTGTCTTCGCTCAAAAGAAGTCAAAGTATTGGAGCGGCCAGTCTGCCAAGGCCGTGGACATTCCGGGCGCGACGCGCATGGGCGCGGAGACGTGCACGGGATGCCATTCGGAGACCGCCAGCAATTTCCGCCATGCATTTCACGCCCAGCAAGGGATCGAGTGTGAGGACTGCCACGGAGCGGGCAGCCTGCACGTAGAGGGGGGAGGAGACGTCCAAAAGATCCGGAGCTTCCAAAAGCGCACGGTGCGGGAAGCCAATGCCGTGTGCCTGGGCTGCCACGGGCAGGATGAAGCGATCCGGAACTGGGCCGTTGGCCCACATGAAGCAGGCCGCGTCCGCTGCACCGACTGCCATGAAGTCCACGGCAAGGCGATCCAGAAGACCGCCGCCGACCGCGTGTCTTACGACACCATGTCGCCAGGGCGCATGACGGCCGTGGAAAGCCTCGTGCCGGAGAGCAAGGTGTTTCTCCAGGCGAAGTCGCAGGGGAATGAAAATTGCCTGAAGTGCCACGCTTCGCAGCGGGGGGAACTGAACCTGCCCTATCACCATCCGCTCCGGGAAGGAAAGGTTGGATGCGATGACTGCCACAACCCGCACGGAGGACCCGCCGGCAACAATCTGAAAACGGCGACGGCGAACCCGCTTTGCCTGAGCTGTCACGCACAATATCGGGGCCCATTCACGTATCAGCATCCGCCGGTGAGCGAGAATTGTATGCTTTGCCACACGCCGCACGGCTCTCCCAATACGAACCTGCTGACGATCAGCCAGCCCGCGCTGTGCATTCAGTGTCACTCGGCCCACCACAATGGCGCGGGTGTGCCCCTCGTTGACCGCTGCACGCAGTGCCACGGCTCGATCCACGGAACGGACGTTTCCACCGCGACGGGAGGGAGCGTCTTCGTGGACAAACCGGCCGGCGGGGTCGTGAACGCTCCGGCCGCCACCTCGGCAAAAAGGCCAGCGGGGCATTCCTCCATGGCGCACGCAACCCTCGGTGCAGCTGCGGGGGCATTCGGGCCGGGGATTTCGAATTTGTTTGCTCGGATGGGCGACAACTCATTCGGAGTCGGCGGCGAGCCGGGCCCCACGGACACTTCCGCATCAGCGATGTCCGCGGCGGGGTCTTACCGCTTCCTTGACCCGACCGGGTACCGCGGGCGAGTGGGAGAGTACGACAGCCTGCAGCAATCGGCGGGAGGCGAAATGGAGAGCGCGTACGTTTCGATGACTCGAAATTTGAGCGCGCTTTCCCGGGCAACCATCCTGACCGGGGAGGATTACCAGATCGCATCGCAAATCACTGTGGGAGAAACTTTCCGCGCGGGGTTTGATATCCGGAGCTTCCTCCAGCAGCAGGATAATTATCCATTCTTCTCCGACATCATCAATGCCAGCGCCGGCGACATTGTGGCGGACCGAAACATTCCCGTGGGAAGCGATTTTGGCATCAAGAGAAGAATCGGCAGCGCCTACGCCCGGCTCAAGCTGCCGAAATTGCCCGTGCACGTCTTCGTCAAGGGAAACTGGCAGGCACGGGAGGGAACGAGCCAACTCGCATGGTACGACATGGGCGGGCAGGTCAGTCCGCCGGACTGCGCTTTCTGCCACTTCACGTCGCAGTTCCAACCGGTCAACTACACGACGAGGACCGTTGGCGGCGGCGCGGAAGCGAAACTCGGGCCCGTCACGCTGATGTGGGAGCACGATTTCAACAGCTTCAACGACCGGCTGCAGTTTCCCTCCGGACTTTTTGGCGGGACGCTCGGCCCGGAACTCCCCCCGGGGATCCCCGCGACTCAGCCCGGAATCTATCCCTTTGATATCCCCTCCCCAAGCCAGGCCTCGACGGACACAGTGCAGTTGAGCTGGGCGCCGATGCCGCAGTTGATTTTCAATGGCCACCTGAGCTACACACGCGCGCGGAATCTACTCACGCGCAACGCCCAGAACACTTTTGATTCCTACGCAACAGTGAACTGGCGTCCCATCGAACGCCTGCGGCTCACTGCGAATTACGGCCAGCAAAATCTCTTGAACGATTTCACACCGGGGTTCCCGCTCTTCGGCAACGTGTCCTATCATCACCACACGGCCGGGCTGCGTGCGACGTACGATTTAACGAAGAGACTTGACGTCGAGACCCGCTACGAACGCAACGGCATCACCCGCTCGAATTCCGCGCTCTGGCCACAAAGCTATTCCCCGGACAACACGGACCTGCTGCAGGTGGTGCCTTCGTCGTTCAGTAACACCCTCGGGGTGGCACTGCGCTACCACAGCAGCGCGCTGTGGAGCGCCCGCGCAGGATACGAATGGACGGGCACGCACGATCCCGGATTCTTGATCGTCCCCCAGAGCAACAACCGGATCTTTGCCAATCTCACGCTGACACCTTTCCCTTGGTTCGTCTTCACGAATGACACCAGCGTGATTCTGCAGAATGCTTTTGCCGTGATTCAGCGGCGCGACCGTTTCTACGTGGAGACGCTCAACGCCAGCTTCGTCATCCGGCCGGCATGGCGGATGGAGTTTGGCTACTCTTATCAGCAAAACCGGCTGGCAACCTACATGGCCATCCAGAACGACCCTGGCGCGAACTATGTGTTGCAGGAGCCGTTCGTGCCGTATAACCAGCTCAGCCAGAACTATTGGGCGGGGTTGGGCGCAAAGTTCTTCCACGAGCGACTGGGCATCAACGCCCGAGTCACCTACAACTCGGCGCGAAGCGGCATGCGGCCGGACCTGAATCCCGCGGATGCTGCACTGCTCGGCAATGCCTCCCTCATCCAGCAAGGGCCCTGCACTCCCACATCGCAACCAGGCACCTGTTTTGACTCCGCGCTCTTCGGCCAGGCGCTCAGCACGGGACTCAACGGTGACCCGAACCTGGGCGCGCTCAAACTCGCCTCCACGCAGATTTCTCAGGAGATCGTTCCGGAGTGGATTGGGCAGACGAAAGTCTATTACCGGCTGCCCCGGGGATTCGACGCCGGCCTGCTCATCTATTACGGAAGCTACCGCGACGAATTGAATCCTACCTTGAACGGCGTCCTGCGCACATTCAACATCTACGTGCGCCGCGTCTGGTAGGTGAACCGATGTTCTGCACAAATTGCGGGGCCGAGAATCAGGATACCTCGCGATTCTGCAAGCTTTGCGGAACGCAACTACAGGCGGCAGCCAGAATCACGACAACCGTATCGCTCGCAGCCATGTCGCGGCTATCGTCGCTTCCCCGGAAACCTTTGGCAATCGAAACAGCAGGAGATACCGCTGTTTATCGGCATGAATTTGCGAAACGATTAACGGCGGATTTCTAGGGGGCGCTGCAACTGGGCCATGCCGCGATCCACCAGCATGACGGCGGCGACCACCATCACCGCGCCAAGGACGACGTTCACCGTCACCGCCTCGCCCGCGAAGATCCAGCCGAGCAGCACCGCCACGATCGGGTTCACGTAGGTGTGCGTGGCCACCAGCGTCGGCGAGTAATGCTCCAGCAGCCAGTTGTACGCGGTGAAGGCCACCACCGAGCCGAACAGGATCAGGTAAGCCAGCGAGATCCAGGACCGATTCGACACTGCGCCGGGCGAGAACCGCCGCCATTCGCCCGCAATGGTCCCGGCGATCAGCAACATGATCGAGCCGCTCAACAGCGACAGTGCCGACAGCAGCAGCGGTTGCCCCGAAAGCTTCGACCGCCGCGAATACACAATCCCTGCGGACCAGGATATCGCGCCCACCAGTATGGCAATCGCGCCCGGGGCCATGCCGGGCGCGGACATCAGAATGCCCTTCCCGAATAGTAGCGCCACCCCCGCAAGACCGAGCACAACTCCTGCGAAAAGAGTAGCGTTCATGCGCCAGCGGCGGTCGGCTGCCTCCGAAAGCGCGAAGACGAAGATCGGCTCGACGGCCACCAATAGCGCCGCGAGGCCGGACGGGACAATCTGTTCCGCCCAGTGCACCGTCCCGTGGCCGATCAGGAAGAAAAGCGCGCCAATCACCACGCTCGCGCGCAATTGCGCTGCCGTTGGCCGCAGCCGCTTCCAGGCGCACCACGCCAGCAGTATCAATCCCGCTGTTAGTTGCCGGATGCCCGCGGTGTAGAGCGGCGGAATAGTGGCGACGGCGTAACGGATGGCCAGGTACGTGGAGCCCCAGATGAGGTAGATCGAGAGAAACGCAAAAATCACGGTGACGCGATTCGTCCGCGCGGGCGCGTGCGCCGAAATTCCTGGCGCGGCAGGCTGAATGACGGCGGGCGCTTGATCGGCGGCCATGATTTCCTCGATAGGGATAGGAGAACACGGGCACACGGGAAGATTCAAATATCTAGTGGTATTCAGCAGGTTCCATTACTGCCAAATTGGAGAAGGTGAGAGTCAATATGGAGTTCAGCTCGTCCTGAGGAAAGCGGAAGCACGCTGCCCCGTTGCGAACGACACCTCAACTGCATTTTGATTGATCGTGAAATTTATCTCGTGGCGGGAACAGACACGAATACTCGCGCGGGAGCAGAATCGGCGGCGTGACCGTTCGTCGTCTCCGTCCAAAGCGAGCGGTCCGCCAGCAGGCGCGTGACCAGTTGCGTGTGCAGCGCGTGCCCTGCTTTGTGCGCCACCACGCGCGCCTTCAGCGGCCGCCCCACCAGCGCCAGGTCGCCGATCAGGTCGAGCGCTTTATGGCGGCCAAATTCGTCCGGAAAACGCAGCGGGCCATTCATGATTTTCTTGTCGTCAAGCACAATCGCATTCTCGAGCGAGCCACCGCGGATCAGGCCCATGGCCTTCAACTCCTGAAAATCTTTCACGAAGCCGAAAGTTCTCGCGGGGGCCAATTCCCGGCTGAACGATTCACGGTCCACCACCATCTCCACTTCCTGCGGGCCGACCGATGCATGATCGTAATCCACAAAACAGTGCACGCGGAATTCGTCGGCGGGATAGATCCCGATGCGGCGGTCGCCGTCGGAAAATTCCAGCGGCTTCACCACGCGGATGTAGCGCCGCTGGCGCCGCAGTCGGCGCGTTCCCGCGCGCTCGAGCATTTCGATGAACGGCTTTGCCGAGCCGTCGAGTATCGGCAGCTCCAGTGCGTCCAACTCAACGTACACGTTGTCCACGCCGCAGGAATACAGCGCCGCAAGTACGTGCTCCGTGGTCGAAAGCAGCACGCCTTGTCTCATCAAGCTCGTGGCGTAGCTCACCCGCGCCACGTTGCGCACGTGCGCCTCGATCTCGAAATTGTCCAGGTCCACCCGGCGGAAGACAATTCCAGTGTCCGCTGGAGCCGGCACCAGCCGCATGCGGCAGGGGACGGCTGTGTGCAGTCCTATTCCTTCGGTCTCGATGGGGCGCTGGATTGTGATCTGGTAGGGCATCCGGGCTGGAAGACTATATTGTATGCATTTCGGTGACCGCTTACATGTGATTTTATGCCTTTGTAATCAGTAACATACGGAACAAAAATGAGCGCATATTTTTCACGTGTTGCAATAATACAACACATTTCAGCGATTCCCTGTGTTTCATCTTGGACAGAGCCTCCTGGCTCAGAACTTCATCCAACTCAGGTGTAATGGATGTCCTGATACAACTTGTAACGGATGTTATGGGACCAAACACTTCGCATTCGGTCCGAGCCTTGTTGTTTCAAGCTCCTCAACCGCGTAAAATGTTGAATTCGAGCTCGCACACATGGCATCTCCCTTCACCATCCTTTCGAACTCGTCCACGCCGCCGCGCGCAGCTCATCCGCGGCCGTCGTGGCTCCGCGTACGATTCTTCGGCGGCCCGAATTACCAGGAGCTGAAGCGCACCATGCGCACGCTCGAGCTGCACACGGTGTGCGAGAGCGCGCGCTGCCCCAACATGGGTGAGTGCTGGGAGCATGGCACCGCCACGTTCATGATCCTCGGCAATATCTGCACACGCGCCTGCGGATTCTGCGCCGTGCCCAGCGGCAAGCCGCTCGGTCCGCCGGAAGAAGACGAGCCGGAGCGCGTGGCCGAAGCGGTCGCGCGGATGGGATTGCGCTACGCCGTGGTCACCTCCGTGAATCGCGACGACCAGCCCGATGGCGGCGCCGCAATTTTTGCGCGCACCATCGAAGAAATTCGCCGCCGCGTCCCCGGCTGCAAAGTGGAAGTGCTGATCCCGGATTTTCGCGGCGTGTGGTCCGCGCTCGAGACGGTCATCGCCGCGCGCCCCGACGTGCTGAATCACAATATGGAAACAGTCCCGCGGCTTTATCGGCGCGTGCGCAAAGGCGCGGTTTACGAGCGCTCGCTTGAATTGCTGCGTCGCGCGCGAGAGCTCGCGCCCGCCACGCCCACGAAAACCGGAATGATGCTCGGCCTGGGCGAGACGCGCGAAGAAGTGCTCGAAGCAATGAAAGAAATCGCCGCGCAGGGCGCGCACATCCTCACGCTCGGCCAGTACTTGCAGCCCACGCCCGAACATTTGCCCATCCAGCGCTACGTCCATCCCGATGAATTCGCCGAATTCAAGCGCGCCGGCGAGCAGATGGGCTTCAAGCATGTCGAAGCTGGCCCGCTGGTGCGCTCCTCCTATCATGCCTTCGAGCAGGAAGAATCCGCGCGCGCGTGAACCGGGCCGGCCGTCCCTTCGCTTCGCAGTGTGAATCCCCATGAATCCCTGGCGCGGCCTGAAAAATCTTCCCCGCGAAATCTGGATCCTCTGTGCGGCCACGTTAGTGAACCGCGCCGGGACCATGGTCTTGCCCTTTCTTGTCCTCTATCTGACGCGGACTCTCGCGATTTCGCCCGCGCGCGCCGCGCTCTCACTCACGGTCTACGGCCTTGCGGCGCTGATCACGAATCCCATCGCCGGGGGGCTGACCGACCGGATCGGTCCGGTCGCGGTGATGAAGGGATCGCTGTTTCTTTCGGGCCTCGTCCTTTTCCTGTTTCCACTGGCGCACAGCTTTCCTGCGATTCTCGCGATCACGCTTGTCTTCGCGATTCTCAACGAGTCGGTGCGCCCGCCCAGCCTTTCGATCATCTCCGACATGGTGGCGCCGCCACAGCGTAAGGCAGCATTCGCGCTCAGCCGCCTGGCAATCAATCTGGGAATGAGTATTGGGCCCGCCATCGGGGGAATTTTGGCGGTCTTCTCGTTTCGCTGGCTGTTCTTCGTGGATGGCGCCACTTCGATTCTCGCAGGTGTTGTGCTCGCGCTTGCGCCGTGGCCGCACAAGGGCCACATCGAGCCGTACGAGCCCGAAAGGGAAGATCCCACTGAATTGAGCCGCGAGATTGAAGCGGACGGCGTGGAGTTGCTCCCGCCCGCGCATCCCGCGGCAGACCTGCGCGCCTTCCGCAACCGGCGCATGCTCTATTTTCTGGCGGCCTTGATCCCGGCGCAGCTCGTTTTCTTTCAGCTTACGTCCACTGTGCCGCTTTTTCTGGTACGCAATCTGCGCTTGCCGGAATCGCTCTACGGTAGCGTGTTCACGTTGAACACCCTGCTGATCGTGGCCATCGAGGTGCCGTTGAACACGGCGATGGCGCACTGGCCTCACCGGCGCGCCCTCACGCTGGGCGCTCTTCTCTATGCCGTCGGCTTCGGTGCTTTTGGGGTGGTCACATCGCCTGCGGGAATTTTCGCGGCCGTCGTGGTGTGGACCTTTGGTGAAATGATTCTGTTGCCGGCGAGCGCCGCCTACGCAGCGGAGATCGCCCCGCCTGGGCGCCGCGGCGAATATATGGGGCTGTACACCATGTCGTTCAGCATCTCATTTGCACTTGCAGGATTTTTGGGAGCGAATTTGCTCCAGCGCTCTGGACCCCACG
>JBGPZR010000128.1:0-6278 GCA_041493845.1 Terriglobia bacterium
AGCTTCAATCTCGACGGCTCCAGCCTCTACCAATCCCTCGCGCTGATTTTCATGGCTCAGGCCGCTGGCCTGCATCTCACCCTTGGGCAGCAGCTTTTCATGATGCTCACCCTGCTCCTGAGCAGCAAGGGAACCGCCGGGGTGGCGCGAGCATCGCTGGTGATCGTGCTCGCAGCAGCCACGCAGTTCCATATCCCCGTCGAGCCATTCTTCCTCCTCTTCGGAATTGACCAGCTCATGGACATGCCGCGCACGGCTGTAAATGTTCTCGGCAATTGCCTGGCGACGGTTGTGGTGGCGCGGTGGGAAGGGGAATTCCCGCCCAAAGCACTTCCGCCAGAACCCACAATTTCTTAGCCCTTCCGGTTATTCCCGTGAGATTTGCAAGACAGGCGAACAATCACGGTTGTGGCAAGCTACGGCCGCGCAAGTTGTAAGATGCGATGCAACAGGAATGCTGCGGCCACGATTAAGGCCAGAATCAGGATCCAATTGCGGCGGCGCGCTGCCATGCAGTCCCTCAGTTCGCGAGGCGGCGAAATTCAAATTACGGCTGAACCCCGCTCAGAATGTGAGTCTGACTCCCAACTGAGCCGCAAACGGAATCCCGACAGTGGTCCCGGGCCCAAAGAAATCGCCGAGCCCGCCCGCCGGGAACTCAAGTTGTTTGAGGCTGGTGATTGACACGAATTGTGTGCACGCAGGTGGATTCGAGCAGATCCTGGTTGCGTTCGAAGGGTCATCCACCGGCGCGGGCAGCGCTGCAATGTTGGCCACGTAGTTGGCGCCTGGATTGTTCCGGTTGAATAGATTGAAGAACTCGATGAACGGAATCAACGACCAGCGCTCGTGGAAAGTGATTGGCCGGCTCACGCGCATGTCCACCTGAATGTAAGGCGTGCCGCGAAACGCGTCCAGGCTGGTCTTCACACCGTTGACGACGGCACGATCAGATCCATCCGTATTAGTGATTGTAAAAGGCCGGGCGCTTTCCACCTGAGAAAGCGTCGTTACCTCGAACCCGCCGGGAATGTGGATCATGCCCGCGAGCACGAATCTGTGGCGGACGTCTTCGCCCGATGGGCCATAGTCGCCCTTTGCGAAAGCATGCAATGGATCGCAAACACCGTTCACATAATCGAATAGTTCGCCCAGCACGCATCCCCACGTTTTCGCGCTTGCCAGTGTGTAGTTGGCGATCAGGTTGAAGCGCCGCGAAACGCTACCCTGCAGATGGATCGACAAGGCGTCGTAGCTCGAGCGATTGTCCGAGTGAAACACGCTGATATCCGGCACGAGCGGCTGATTGGCTGGGTCGGGCGAGAAGAGGTTTGCGCCCGCAGTATAGTCATACCGCCGGTAGCCGTGGTTTCCTTGCTCGTGGGTGTAGTCAGCGCTCAAAATCCATTTCGGATTGAACGCGTGCTGCACGCCGGCGGTCACGTGCAATGCGTAAGGAGTCTTGTAACGAGAATCAATCAGAGCACCCGAGCCGCCTGCGGGAATGCATCCCGGATCGCCCGGGTTCACGCATGGCTTGGTGAGGGGTTGATTCACGGCCTGCAAGGCAGTCACCCAGCCGTTCTGCGCCAGATCGTTGAAGAAAAGACCGATTCCGGCGCGAATGACGGTGCTCTGCGATTGGCCCGGCAAGTAAGCGAATCCAAGCCGTGGCGCGAAGCCCGAGCGGTAATCCTGGGGTGCGCTGCTCACCAGAGGTATTTGCAGGGCTTTCAAGGCCAAGAATGCGGGGTTTTCTGACTGGCTCCGGCCCGACGCCGTGAAGAGCCCAAACGTTGTGTCGTAGCGCAGCCCATAGTTCACCGTGAACCGCTCCGTGACGCGCCAAGAATCCTGCGCGTACAACCCGAGCCGCTGCACGTTTTGCACGAAGCTGCCGTCGCTCGCCCGTGTGAAAGTGGAATTCGGGCAGGTGCCTACGGAAGGATCGCACTGGCTGATGGCAGTGAAGGCGGGTATGTCCGTCAGATAATCAGCCGGATTTTCGGGAAACGTGTAGAACTTTTCCCGCGTGCCGGGAAGCGCGCCGCTCAACACCGGTTCATGGATAAAGTTGATGCCGAATGTGGTTGCATGCCGCCCGGATGAGTGGCTCACGTCATAGCGGAATTGATATTTTTGCTGGTTGCGCAGGACGGGAAACGCAGTGATGGCCGTGACGAATTGGTTGTCGCCAAAGGTCTCCAGCCCGGAATTCGTCTGTGATGTCGAGCTGAAAGGAAAGGCAAGCGCCAAGCCCAGGTCCGAATTTCGGGCCTTCGTATGGTGCAAGATGCTGGCGTCGAATGTGAACGATCCCAGCCATGCCGGGCTGAACGTGTATTGCTCGTTGAGCAACAGATTGAAATAGTTGGAATGCGAGGTCACGCCGGTTGAGGGCAGCGTCCCCTGCTGCACGAGATCGTTGCTGGTGACGTAGCTGTCCACGCCCGCCCGGAAAAACCACTGCGACCGCGCCGACTGCGCCCAATCCAGGCGCGTGGTACCGAGAAAGTCGTTGAACGGCACGGGGACATTCGCGGGCACCTCGATCGAGCTCACCCCGGGAATCAGTCCCATCGAGGCAAGTTGGGCAAGCGCGTTGAACTGCGTTTGGCTGGCGGGGCTGTAGGCAATGCTGGCACGCTCGTGGATGTATTCAAGAGACGAAAAAAACCACAGCTTGCCCTTCTGGATCGGCCCGCCCAGCGTTCCCACGTAATTCTGCCGCGAGAATGGCTGCTTGGGGTCCGGCGCAGGATTCTCAATCGAGAATCGCGCATTCAGTGCCGCGGCGCGCTCGTAAAATGCAGCGACGCCGTGCCAGTCGTCGTCCCCGCGCTTGGTGGTGATCACCACGGAGCCACCCGTCGTCCGAGAAGTGTCCGCGCCCATCTGCGCGGTGCGGACGGCAAACTCCTGGATTGCGTCCGGCGAATAATTCTGCAAGAAACCGCCGATGTAATCGTCCGAATTGTCGCCGCCATCCACCGAAAGCTCCACGTTTAGCCCGGAACTGCCGCCGAATGAAACAGCGGTGATTCGCGCTTTGGTTGGATCGGAAGGCTCTACCGGCTCCGTCCCGGGAACGAGGTACGCAATGTTGGCAAAGCTGCGGGCTGCGAGCGGAATGGTTTGCAAGTCCTTCGCTGTAACCGCGCCCTGCAGCACAGCACTGGCCGTGTCCATCGGCTGCGTGGTGATCGAAGAAGGTTCCGCCTGCACGTTCAGCGACTGCTGCATGCCGCGCGGCTTCAACGTGACAGTGATATCCCGCACGGTGCTGATCAGCACGGTCACATCGCTGCCGGCCTCTGCGAATCCTTGCGCGGCAACGGCCACGTGATAGAGGCCCGGCTGGAGGTCGTCGAGCCGGAACTCGCCGCGGCTATCGCTCAACACCTCCCGCGCCATCGAGAATCCCGCTGCCCGGACCGAAATCTTCGCCGAAGGAACTCGTCCGCCGCTCAGATCCTCCACCACGCCGCGCAGCGCCCCTTTGGGATTTTGAGCCGCGCAGTGCGGGCAATTGAATACGGCACCCAGGAGACAGAAAACAAAAGTGATCGCAGGCAACGACCGCCGCATTCGTTGCATCTCCCTTGGCTGAAGAATGGCGAGCATTATCCCAGACAGCTGCCGGCCACATCAACCATCTGACGCACTGCCGACTCAGACGGTAGCGCCCGGAGATGTGCGTTGACACTCCCCGCCCGTTTTGTTATTCAATTTGTTTCGCTTATTGCGCCGATGGTTCGATATGGGGGTTCATTCAACCTCAGCCGGGGCGGATCCAAAAGAAATCCAAAGGTGATATGACGACGTCGAATGAGTATGCCCGGTCTGGAAAAATTCCAGTGATTTGCAGCAGAAAGTTCGCTCGCCGCCCGGGAGGCAGCGAAGCTGGCGGGCGCTTTCCTGCAGCGATGCTCCTCGCCTTGTCATTCGTCCTCGTTATTGTCGGTTGTGGTGGCGGCGGCAGCAACAGTACGGCGATTGTTCTCGAAGTGCAACCAAACGTGGCGCAGACCATGGACGAAGCAGAGCAGCAAGTATTCACCGCCTTCGTGAGTCCCGACCCGAACAGCAAAGGTGTGACCTGGTCACTTACTGGAACAGGCTGCGCCGCTGATGGCTGCGGCAAGCTCTCTGCGACAACGGGTTCGCCTGTCACCTACACGGCGCCGAGTGGCTTGGCGGCAAATCTGGTGGTCACGTTGAAATGCGTGGCAAACGTGAACACCAACACTACCAAAAGCATCACGATCACCGTTGTGCTGCCGCCTAAGTTTGCCACCACCCCCCTGCCGCCGAACGGTTCGAATGGCGTGCCTTATAACTTCCAGATTGTGGTCACCGGTGGCGTGACGCCCCTCACATTCAGCATGAAGTCCGGCGGCCTGCCCGAGGGCTTGATGCTAAATCCGACGGGGTCAATTGTCGGGAAGCCCACTGGCCCCGGGCCAGGGCCAAATCCGGCGCTCTTCACTGTGCAGGTTACGGATAACGTGATCTCGCCCACCCCGGTCATTTCTCAGCAGTTCTCGATTTCGATCAGTCCGGCCCCAACGCTATCCATCACGTCTTCCGGGGCGCTTAGCCCGGCTACGCTCAACGCGGTTTACAGTACGCGCATCAACACCACCGGCGGAGTGCAACCGTTTAGATGGTCCGTGCCTCCGAACACTCTCCCTCCAGGTCTTCAGCTCGATCCGGTTTCTGGAGTCATCTCCGGCACGCCCACGCAGACGGGCCCGTTTTCATTCACACCGACGGTCCGGGATTCCACGCTTCCCAACAACCAAATCGTGAGCACGCCGAGCCCTCTCACGATTACAGTTTCTCCGCCTCCGCCGCTTATGATCACCACGCCTTCGCTGCCTTCCGGACAAACGCTCACGCCCTACAGCGCAGCCGTAGCGGTCACTGGCGGCGTGGCCCCCTACACCTGGAGCGTCAGCACAGGCCAGCTTCCTTCAGGGCTCACTTTAAATCCCAACACCGGGCAGATTAGCGGCACGCCCATCCTGGTGACGACCGCCGGGTTTACGATTCAGGTGACAGATTCGGAGGCGGCCCCCGCGCAAACGAAGACTGCCGCATTCACCATCGACGTCAAAGCCGGGACCAACAACCCCAATGGCTTGCTGAAAGGCTCCTACGCCTTCCTGTTCAAAGGCTTCGACACGGCGGGGCCAGTGCTGGCCGCCGGCGTCTTTCTTGCCAATGGTAGTGGATCCATCACCGGCGGCAGCGAAGACGTGAACCGCCTGACCAGCCTTACCCGCGTTACCTCCGCCGCCACCCTGACCGGCACCTATGCCATTGGCTCCGACGGCCGCGGCACCATGACGCTCACGGCCACCGATAAGCATCTCGTCACGGTCACCTCCGCCTACCAGTTGGTTTTAGATTCCGACGGCAACGCCCGCTTCTTCGAGAACGACTCGGCGAATCCAACGCCCCCGCCGTTTCCCACTCACGGCTCCGGAATCATCAAGCTGCGGTCGGGAACAAATTTCGCTGCTGGAAATCTCAGCGGCAACTATGCCTTCGCCTTCTCCGGCCAAGACCTCGACGGAAAGCCATCCGCTCTGGCAGGGTTTGTGCACGCCGACGGCCTTCAGACTCTTTCCCCCGGCCTGGTGGATTTCAATGACGCGGCCGCTTTCAACCCGCAAAATCAGCTTTCCGGCAACTTTGCCGTGACTGGCACAGCCGGTCGCGGCACTGCCGTCTTCGATTTTGCCCCGCTGGGCAGCCCTCAGGTGTCCCTGCAATATGCCTTTTACTTCGTCTCGCCTACCGATCTCTTCTTCGTCTCTTCAGACCTCACAGACGCAACTCATCCGCTCTTGGCCGGCGAAATGATTTTGCAGGATCCCAGCGTCAAATTTGATGAGACTGCCCTCAGCGGGCCGAGCATCGCGACAGGCACGGGCCTGGACACAAACGCCAGCGCTTTCGTCGGACGCCTGCTGACGGCTGACCCTGCCTGCGCCAACCCTTCCGCGATTTCGCTTGTGTTCAACCAGAACGACGGCGGCGTCAATTCCGCGCCCGCTCCGCTCTGCGGAACCTACTCTGTCAATCCGAATGGCCGCGTATCCTTCACCAGCCTGGGCTCGCGTGTTGCCGCAGCGTACCTGATAGGCCGGAATCAGGGCTTCTTGATTGGGAGCGATACCCCCGCTACAGTTGGCCAGATCGAGCCGCAGACAGGTGCCTCATTCAGCATCTCCTCCGTTCAAGGTGGGTACACGCTCAGCGCTCCCGCG
>JBGPZR010000116.1:0-6741 GCA_041493845.1 Terriglobia bacterium
CCCTTCAGCTCGTCCATGAATTCTTTCACATCCTTGAAATCGAGATACACCGATGCAAAGCGGACGTAGGCCACTTTGTCGAGCTTCTTGAGGCTCTTCATCAGATGCTCACCGATTTCCGCGGTGGTCCGCTCGCGGTCCGGCGCTTCGCTGACGAACGCTTCGGCCTCATCCACTATGGTCTCGAGCTTCCCCACCGGCACCGGCCGCTTCTCGCAGGCTTTCAGCAATCCCTGCAGAATTTTTTGCCGCTCGAATTTTTCGCGCCGCCCGTCTTTCTTGATGACCATGTAGGGGATTTCATCAATGCGCTCGTAGGTGGTAAACCGCCGGTTGCATTTCAGGCATTCGCGCCGCCGGCGAATCAGGTCGCCGGTGCGCGCCTCGCGCGAGTCCACCACTTTGTCATCCAGATGCGCGCAGAATGGACACTTCACCGCGAACCCCCTCCGGAAATTCCAGGATGCTCCGCATCGGCCAGCAGCGCCACTTCTCCTGCGGCTTCCCCTTCTGCTGCCATGCGCTTCAGCTCACCCATGGACCAGCCCTCACGCAGCAGTAGCGGCAAGCCCGCCAGGCAGCACGATGCGAAGGTAACCAGCCACATAATGATTGCTGCGGCTGCAGCCTGCTCTTTTTCTACTCCAAAGATCAGCGTGAACACAAGAAACGTCGCCAGTTGCGCGCCGCCGCCTACTCCGGGCAATTGCACCGCTGACCCCACCATCGTAAACGCAAGCAGAAGCGTAGCCCCGGCAAGATCGATCTCCGCCAGTTTTCCTCCGAATGCATGCGCCACCCACATGTACACGAGCACAACGAGAAACCAGTGCACCACCGAGTAGCCCACCAGCGCGCCCAGATCGCCCCAGGTGCGGATTCCCTGCAAGCCTTCGCTGAATCCTTCGAGCAGGACGGCGACTTTTCCGCGCCACCCGGTTCGCCACGTTGGATTCCGCAGTTTCCCGCCCAACCAACCCGCGCCATGATAACGGAAATAAATCAGGAAACCGATGACCCCAACGAGCAGGGCCAGAAGTAGAGCGCCTGCTGACCGCGCTGCTGCCAGCATGCGGGCTTCATGCTCCCCGGCCATACCGTGCCGGGTGAAGAGCAAGAGCGCAACCCCGGCCAGAACGGCTGTGGCAGCCATGTCGAACACTCGCTCCAGAACATAGACGCCAAACATGTGGGGGATCGAAATCGAGTCCTTCTTCGCGATCAGCACCGGCCGGATCGGCTCTCCGGCACGGCCAAGCAGGAACATGCATGTGAATCCCATCAGCGTAGCGCCGTACACATTCCAGAAGTGGGTCTGGCCCAGCGCGCGGGAAAATCGCATCCAGCGCAGCGCGCGCACCGCGAAGCACGCGAAGATCACTGCCACCGAAAGCAGGAGCAGAGAAATACGCGCCTCACGCAGCGATTCCGCCACCATGCTCCAATGAAATCCCTCGAGCGTGATCGAATTTCGAAACTTGTAGAAGAAAAAACCGATGGCCAGCACAGCGAGGAGCAACAGGAAGTATCTTCGCGAGTTCCGCAGCATTGATTTTGCACGGTAACAGCCAGCTTCCAAGAGTGTCAAGGAATCTGGCGGTGGCAGGTTCGTGGACGGCGCGTGGGCGGCAAACCTGAACGGCTTGGCCACGGAGGCACTGAGACGCAGAGAAATGAGAGAAGCAACAAAGGCGTTTTTGTTGCGGTTAGAAAATTGTCTTGTTCTGTGTTTTGAGTAAGATAGGGCAAATGTTGAATCCGGGACTGTTGCGATTAGCCTTTTCTTCGCCTTATTCTCCCGGATGTGAATCGTGAACAGGGAGGCGCCAGATTTTTCGCGATTAGAACGGTGTCCCATCATTTGTTTTGAACGGGTTAGGGGACTTTCTAATATTCGGTTCGCGATTAGAAAAGCAGGGTGTAGGGGCGAGGGGATAGTGTTGAGGGCTGCGGCGGGCAAGGGCTGCGTTCGCCCCGCACCATCCAGTTCACGGTTTCGCACTGGTTCATTGCCGGTCGGCATCCGAAAATTCTTCATAGTTAGCATCGCACAACGGGGCGGAAAATTCGACTGGTCGCAAGACCAGTTTTTGAGTGATCCGGTGCAGTGGCCGTTTTTCGGAACCAGTTCTATCCCTGTCCGGAGGGGCACCGGTGCGTCTCTGACCGACGCGCACGGAATGATATGCTCGGCCCGTGAGCGCGGAAGACAAGTCAGACGCCGAACGCTTTCGCGTGGGGTTGTGCGCAGATTGCGTGCAGGCGCGGCGGATTGAATCGAGGCGAGGTTCGATCTTCTATATGTGCGAGCTCTCGGCGACGAATCCCGCGTTTGCGAAATATCCGAGGCTGCCGATGATTTCGTGCACGGGATACGAGCGCAAGTTTTGAGGGTTTAGGGTTGAGGGTTGAGGGTTCAGATCTGAGATTTGAGATTCGGGATTTAAACTTTGAGCTGGCCTCGTCGAAATCCTTCTTTGCCTTTGAAGTTCTCTGCGTTCTCTGCGCCTCTGCGATGAGCGCCTTCTCGCTTTAGGCACAATAGCCGGACGTACTATTGGCGGCTGCGCGGCGGATCTCTAGGCTGAATGAACGAAGGAAAAGCCTGGAGGCGCGGCGCCGATGCGAAGAATCCTCATTCCAGTGGCCGCAGCAGCGCTGGTACTTGCCACCTCGGGCTACGCCGCGGCGCAGAATCCACCTCAACAAGTTTCGCAGTCCGCACCGAAAGAGTATGCGCAGTCTCCCCTGCCGCAACGAAGTGATTCGACAAACAATCTCATGCAGCCCGACCAACCCGCATCACTGGGAGAACTGGCGCGGCTCGCGCGAGCCCGGCGCGGCGGCAAGGACGAGCCGAAACCGGCCCGGGTCTATGACGACGACAATTTTCCGAGGTCTGCAGAGAAAGGCGAGAAGGCTCCTGAAATTTACGTCGCAGCAACACAAGGCAGCGGTTCCGCCCGCCCGCAACTGGCCGGAAAAGTGGTGCTGCTGGATTTCTGGGCGTCGTGGTGCGGGCCGTGTCGCAGCTCGCTGCCGGATTTGAAGCAGCTCGTGTCAGCCTATGGCGGCCGCCAGCTCGAGGTGGTCAGCATCAGCGAAGACGAGGACGCGCGCGACTGGCAGAATTTTGTTTCGAAGAACCAGATGAACTGGCCGCAGCAACACGACCCGGATGGCAGTACAGCCCGCCGGTTCGGAGTCAGCGGCTTACCGACCTACATCTTGATCGGCAGCAATGGCACCATTCTGCAACGATACGTGGGCGCAAGCCCGCAAGAATCCCTCGCAGACAGGATCGGCCCCGACCTCAAGCAAGCCCTCGAAGGAAAACCTTAAACCGCGACACCCACTCACCGCACCCTTCGTTCACACTCAGGGTAAAAGAGGACGCAGAGAAATTCAAAGGCAACCAGCTGGCGATAGCCAAAACGAAAAGCCTCAGTCCCGACAGTAGCGGTCGGGAGCGATCCGCCCTCGGCGCCTCTGCGGTGAATGCCTTCCCGGTTTGCTTTGGCGAACTTGTCTTTGCCTGTGCAACGCGGATAAGATGCGCGCGGGAGCGTCCGAAAGCGGACACTGTACGGAACTTTTCGGCTGCCAAATGCGTTCTATAGGGTGAGGCCGAAAGGGGCATGCGAGTTGCGAGGCTGAGGAAGATTGGAGCCCGACGCCCAACTGGTTCAGCAATGTCTCCGGGGCGAGGGGCCGGCCTGGGAGGAACTTGTGCGGCGCCACACGCGGCGCGTTTTTGGCTTGTGCTACCGGTTTACAGGCAACCCAACCGAAGCCGAGGACCTGAGCCAGGAAGTTTTCTTGCGCATCTACCGCACCCTCCCCAGCTATCGTCCCGCGTTCGGAGCGTTTCCGACGTGGCTGACCAGCGTGACGCGCAATCTGCTGGTGGATCATTACCGGCGCACGCGACGCGACCGCATCACCGACTCGATCGAAGACGCCATGCCCAAGCTCGAGGAAAAGCATTCCTCGGCGAAAACGCCGGACCGGCTGGCGCAGGCTGCCGAGTTGAGCGTGCAATTGCAGCGCGGGCTCGCGCGTCTTTCGCCGGAATTGCGCGAGGCGGTGATCCTGCGCGATTTGCAGGGGCTGGAATACAATGAAATTCAGGCTGTGCTGCAGGTGCCCGAGGGCACGGTGAAATCGAGAATCAACCGGGGGCGCATCGAGCTGGCGCACATCCTGACGGAAATGGGAGTGAAGCCGGGCTAGAAGTTGAAAGTTGAAAGTTAACAGTAAAAATCGAGGGGCAAGGAATAGAGGTTTAGAGCAAGACGAGAAGAGCGATGGACTGGAACTGCACAAATTCGGAAGAGCGGCTGAGCGATTATCTCGACGGCCAGCTAGGGTCTGAGGGAGCCGCGGCATTTTCCGCGCACGCAGCCTCCTGCGCGCGTTGCAGCGAGCTGCTCGCGCAAGTGGGCGGGCTGGTCAGCCGGATGCACCAGCTCGAAGCGGTTGAAGAGCCGTCGCAACTGGTGCAGAAGATTCTCGATGCCACGCTCGGCCCGCGCACGAAAAAACAAGGCTGGAAGCGCTGGTTCACGTGGGCGCCTGTGCTGTGGCAGCCGCGGTTTGCCATGGGCGCGCTCACGGTTGCGGCATCCTTTCTCATTGTGTTCCACACCGCGGGCATCACGCCGGCAAAATTGAAGAAGGCGGACTTGAGCCCGTCGAGCCTCTACCGCTCCGCCAACCGCCAGGTGCACCTGACTTATGCGCGCGGCGCGAAGTTTGTGAACGATCTGCGCGTGGTGTACGAAATTCAGTCGCGCCTGCAGCCGGAACAGGAGCCTGCTGGCTCTCCCGTATCCGCGCCGTCGCCGGACCAGCAGTCGCACCCGCCCTCTTCGAATCCGCAGGAGAAGTCGGAGCAGAAAACGCCGCGCGACCGCAGCCAGGTCCGCAGCGGCAGCATGTTCGCTGTGTTGTTGCCGGAATCCTTCCCGCTCGGCTTGTTCGACACGCTCAACAGGAGCTCGCGATGAATTGCGCCGTACATTCTGATGTGGAGGCCACCGGTTACTGCCGCAATTGTGGCAAAGCGATGTGCCCGGGTTGCACGCGCGACGTTCGCGGCGCGCTCTATTGCGAGTCATGCCTGGCAGGTTTGGTCTTATCACAACAGCCATTGCCACAATCCCAGCCGTCGCAGTCGCCGGCGCCCGTTCAGCACGACGCGAATCCGCGCCTCGCAGCAGTCCTGGGTTTCATCCCCGGGCTGGGCGCGGTGTACAACGGCGAATACATCAAGGCGCTCATCCACGTCCTCATTTTCGGCGGCCTCATCGCCGTTCACAATCGCGAGATGAACGCCGGCGACATGAACGTCGGCTCCATGGCCTTCATTCATGTCGCTCTCGCCTGCTTCTATTTCTATATGCCAGTGGACGCCTACCGCGTCGCGAAGGCTCGCCGCACCGGAAGCCCTGAGCCGGCCGGACCACTCCCCGAAACTGTCACCCGCAGCGGCAAGCCCATCGGCGCCATCGTCCTGATTTTTCTCGGCGTCATGTTTCTCCTCGCGAATTTCGGACTCTTGAGCGAGGACTGGCTCGGAAAGACCTGGCCCATCGCGCTGATCGCCATCGGCGGCTGGATTCTCTGGCAACGCCTGGGCAGAAAAAATCCATAGGAGATGATTCCATGGCTGACGAAGCAAAAATAAAATGCAATTGCGCGCATTGCCGGGTTGCCTGTCTGATGGGCCCGGTGATGCTGATCACCGTGGGCGCGATCTTTCTCGCCGCTCAGTACACGCGCTTCAGCATCGGAGATCTCTGGCCGCTCTTCCTGATCGTGCCCGGGATCATCTTGTTGGCCCAGTCGTTCGCGTCCAGAGAAGGCCACATCTCCCGGTGAGGATCTCTTGAGCGACGCCCGCCACGATCGCAGCTCTGCGTTCCGAGGCCTGCTCCTGATTCTCCTCGGAGGCCTTTTCCTGCTCCACCGCTTCGAGCCGGCGCTGGGCATCGGACATCTGGTTCGCCTCTACTGGCCCGTGCTCCTCATTCTCTGGGGCATCGTCAAGCTGTTTGAACATCTGCGAGCGCAGCGCGAGGGCGGAGCACGGCCCTCCATTCTCTCCGGCAGCGAAGCCGCACTTCTGATCCTCGTCATCGTCGTGCTCGTCGGCTTTTCGATTGCAGACTTCGTGCATAGACGCCATCCCGGCATGAACATGGACATGGACGTCTTTTCGCAAAAGTATTCTCAGAGCCTGGTGATCCCGCCGGCGAAGATTCCCGCGGGGTCGCTTTTGACCGTGCAGACAGGCCTCGGAAACATCACCGTTCACGCCGGCGATACGGATGAAGTTCGCGTCAGCGTGAATGAAACCGCCACCGGGCACTCGGAATCCGCTGCCCACGATCGGATGAACAAAGCCGGCGTGGTGATGGACAAGTCCAGCACAGGTTACGTGCTACACGTGGTGGACCAGGCTAGCTTCCGGGGCAGCGTCGCGGTGGATTTGGACGTGGAGGTTCCGAAGAAAATCACATTGACTGCGATCACGCCGCACGGCGACATCAATATTTCCGGCATCGCCGGGGGCGTGACGGCCACGACAGACAGTGGCGACGTCGAGATCCACAATTGCGGCTCAGACGTGAGCGTTGACTTGAAGAAGGGCGACGTGCGCATTTCAGATGTTGCCGGCGACGTGCGCATCACCGGCAAGGGCAGCGAGATTGATGTTTCCGACGTTACCGGCGACGC